>NZ_VPDX01000039.1:0-21851 GCF_013417475.1 Acinetobacter sp. YH12249
TCATGAAATACGGTATTCTGATGTGACAAAACCTGAATCCTGGTCGTTAAAGTGTTTGTTTGCACTCATATTTTAACTGTTAGGACTCAGGTTTTTTTATTTAAAGCAAACTATGGGACAGCAGTGACCTTCGGGTGCTTTTTTTATTGTGGCCTTAACGCAGCCTAAGCTTATTTTGTAAAACAGGACTGCAAAGTAAAATCCCACAAAAAATCAGCCCTAATCCGAGCAGGCTATAGAGATCCGGAACTTCCTGCCAGAATAAATAGCCCCATAAGCCAGCGAAGAAAATCGCAATATAGTTCACTGGTCCAATCTGACCAGCAGGTGCCAATTTATAGGCATTGGATAGGAATAATTGACTGGTATTTGCTAATAAACCGGCTGCAATTAAATAACCGAGTTCAGTCAGGGTATAAGGACGCCAATGCCAGAACATTGGAATCATGGAAATCAGGGTGCCGATCAGACAGAAATAAAACACAATCCGTTCTGGCGGTTCGGTTTGGGTTAGAGCACGAACCGTAACAAAAGCCATAGCAGCCAGGAAGCTGGCACTCAAGCCAATCACAGACATCAGGTTAAATAAACCGGAATCAGGCTTGGCTACGCACAACACGCCAATAAAACCGATCGCAGCAGCCAGTAACATGCTCTGAGTGACTTTTTCTTTTAGAAACAGCCAAGCAATCAGCGGAATAAAAATTGGTGAGGAATAGGTAAAGACCATGGCATTGGAGAGCTTTAAATGTGCAATGGCATAGAAAAATCCATACATCGCCGTCAGACCTGCGACAGAGCGCCAGGTGTGCATCCAGAGTTTTTCAGTTTTAAAAAAACTAATGCCTTTATTGAAGATTAACGGCAGAAAGATAAACAGGCCGACAAAATTCCGGAAAAATACAACAGTGGCATTGTCAACGGTGTGTGAGGCAAAGCGGATACAGACGCCCATGACTGAAAACAAGAAGGCGGAACAGGTCAGAAAGACAATTGCCTTAACCAGATGCGAGGGAGAGGCTACACTCATGAGGGAACTTAGCTAGAAAATCTGTGGATATTCTAGCTGAAAATCCCTAACTCATTCCGACTATTGTGCCAGTTGTGCTTCGAGTAACTTGATTTGTTCCTCTTTGAGTTTAATCAGCTCATCCGCATCACTATGCTGTTGCTTCAGGCTTTTTTCCTGCTCATTGAGCTGTTGCTGAATATCTTCCAGTTTGGCAATTTCTTCTTTCGCCAAAGTGGCATTCTCAGTGACTTCTTCTCTTATAATAGAGGCATCGACCAGAACATTTTCAGAAGTAGGCACAATTTCTTCTGGTTCAGGTTCTGCTTTAGGTGCGGCTTGTGTCACCGGTGCATGCATCAAGTCACCCTGATGTGCTGGTAATGTTTCATTTTGCGTGAGAAAAAACTGTGTAATTATTAAAACAGCAATAATCACAACAATTAATCCACTCACTATTCCCCATAAAAGTTTAGGATTTTGTCGATGATCTAGAGTCATTTAGGTTCCCGAAATTATTCTTTTGGCTGACGGGGTTTAAACTGAATCACACCAATTTCATCCGGAACGGCTGGTGACTCAGGTTCCTCGATATGGGTAGGACGGTTTTCTTCATACCCACATTCGATACATTCAATCCATTCAGCTTCACCAGAGGTCAGCATAACGATCCGATCCAACGCCTGACATTTAGGACATTTTGCGCCTGCAATGAAACGACGTTTGATAGCCATCATACTCACCCTGTGATTTACTTAAAAACGTAGTTTAAGCGTTTTTAGAGCGGTTCGTCCAACCTTGATGACGTAACAAAGCATCTATTTTTGGCTCGCGTCCGCGGAAATTGATAAATGCGTCAAGTGCTGTATCTTTTCCGCCAACTGCTAGAATTTTTTGTCTAAACTGCTTTCCAGTTTCAGTATTAAAAATTCCTTCTTCTTCGAAGCGATCGAAGGCATCACTGGCCAAAACTTCTGCCCATTTATAAGAATAATAGCCCGCTGCATATCCACCCGCGAAGATATGACTGAAGCTGTGCTGGAACCGGTTATATGCTGTAGTAGGTAAAACAGCGTATTTTTCACGAATCTCGTTCAAGGTTGCCTGAATCTGTTCAGCATTCAATGCCGGATTGGCACGGTGAATGCTCAGGTCGAATAAAGCAAATTCCAGCTGACGCAAAGTTTGCATACCGGACTGGAAGAAACGGGCATCCAGTAAGGCTTTTAACAAGTCAGCAGGTAAGACTTCTTTGGTTTCGATATGTTCGCTGAGCAGGTTTAAACTGTCCTGATCCCAGGCCCAGAATTCCATAAACTGGCTTGGTAGTTCGACAGCATCCCAATCCACGCCATGTGTACCAGCCACGGCAATATTGTCCACTTCTGTCAGCATATGATGCAGACCGTGACCAAACTCATGAAACAGGGTAATCACTTCATCATGAGTCAGTAGTGCAGGGCGGTTACCCACAGGTGGAGTAAAGTTTGCTACCATATAACAGATTGGTTTTTGCAGGCCTTCAGCAATTTGCATGCGTGAACGGAAGCCGCTCATCCAGGCACCGCCACGTTTGCCCTGACGTGCATAGAGATCGAAATAGAAACCGCCAATCACTTCGCCCTGATCTTCCAGTTCAAAATAACGCGCATCTGGATGCCAAACAGGCGCTTCACGTTCAACCACCTGAATGTCATATAAACGTTTCAGGATACTGAACAGGCCTTGCAGAATTTTTGGAGCCGGGAAGTAGGGTTTTAGCGATTCCTGAGACAGATTAAACTGCTGCATTTTCAGCTTTTCAGAATAGTAACTGCTGTCCCAAGGCTTTAATTCTGTGATGCCATCTTTAGCAGCAATGGCTTTCAGTTCAGCCACTTCCTGTTTAGCAGGCGCACGGGCATGTTCCGCCAGATCACGCAGGAATTCATCAACAGCTTCGACATTTGGCGCCATTTTGCTGGCCAGTGAATATTCGGCATAGTTATTAAAGCCTAATAGTGCTGCCATTTCCTGACGTAATTTCAGGATTTCTTCCATGATGGCTGTATTGTCAAATTCAGTCTGTTCGGACTGATCTGACGCGCGTGTGGTATAGGCTTTATAGAGTTCTTCACGCAGGCCACGATCTTCGGCATGAGTCATAATTGCCAGATAAGACGGGAAATCTAAAGTGGCAACCGGCTGATCCAGTTCACGTTGCTGGCCATACTGTTTTAAGAGTTCAATATTACTTTCAGACAGCCCCGCTAATTCTTCTTCCTTAAGCGGTCTGAAATAAGCTTGAGTTGCATCCAGTACATGATTGGAGAAATCTGAGGAAAGTTGTGACAAACGTGCAGAAATTTCCGCATAGCGTTTTTTTGCTTCACCCTCTAGAGCTACGCCTGACAATTTAAAGTCACGTAGCGCCAGTTTAATTGCACTTTGCTGGGCTTCCGGTAGTTCATTGAAGACCGGTGCATCCTGTATATGTTGATAGGTTTGATATAGCGCTGTGTGCTGGCCTAGCTGCGTATAGTAATCACTTAGACCCGGTAATAATGCCTGATAAACATCACGGGTTTCACTATTATTCATGACTGCGTTGAGATGCGACAAAACACCCCAGGACTCGCTCATATTATTTTCTAGCGTATCAACCTGTTTCAGGACCGCAAGTTGTTCCTGGACAGTATCAGGTGTCTGGTTCAGTTCATTTAGAAATTGCAAACCTTGCTGAATGCAGTTTTCAATTTTTTGTTTAAGATCTGCCAGCGTAATCTGATCGAATTGTGGAACGGGTAAAGTTGCTTTTTCTAATGTCATGTCGTTTCTGCCGAAGTCATTTCCTGTGTTAAATCTAGATGTAGGGCTTATTGGCAGGGAAATCAAGCATACGACGGTATTATTTATTCGACTTCAGACTGGATCCTGATCTCTTCAATCTCATGCACAATGCTGCCTAAATTACTTGTTGTAAGCTTAAGCTGTAGTTCAACGGGTTTATTTTGATAAAGCAGAAACTCAGAAGCAGATAACTCCATAACCGGTAAATGTCTATATTCTGTATCAAAGGAATAGGAGATATGATTTCGAACACCTTTGAATTTCACAGCCTGAGTAATAATTGAAATACTGTTAGTTTCGCCTGTTAGCTTCGTATAAAGATAGGGTGGATACGTGGTCAAATTAAACCAAAGTACTGAGATCATGACCGAAGGAAAAATAAAAAGACTATAAAATTTGGGGCGCTTTCTGAAATTACGCCAATGATAAGGTGGAAACCATAAACCATGCTGTTTGAGTCTGAAAAAATACAGCAATATCCCAATACATATGACACAGCTTATAATCAATGCAAAATAATTCGTAAGTAGCGTTGCTACGAAATTAAAATACTTGAGTGCAATAAAGTCACTGAAGATCAAAATTGTAAAAATTAGAATCGCATAGATATGCAAATGTTGTTTATTATTTGATGCAATAAGCATGATATTTTTTTAATCTTTATTTAACTGAATTATAAAATAAAAAGAGCGCCGTAGCGCTCTTTTTATGATCATCAGAAATTATTCAGTCTTGGCTTTTGCATTCGACTTTTTCTTTTTGATCTTGGCTTTTTTCTTCACTTTATCTTTAGCCTTTGCTTCAGACTTTCCTGCAGATTTTTTAGCAGGCTTTTTGCTGTAGGAACTGGGCTTGGATTTGTCTTTTTTGCGTCGTATGGGCTGTTCTCCATCATCACTGGGCTGGGCTTTTTGCGCACGCTCATGATTATTGAAGACTTCCTCTTTTGCTTCCGGACGTGGTGCAGGTTTTTTTTCTGCGACACGTGGAGCACGGGCGCGAATTGGACGACCCGCATGAGTCAGTTGCTGGATCAATTCAAAGTCAATTTTGCGTTCTTCCAGATTGACTCCAGCGACCTTGATCTTCACTTCATCACCTAAACCGAAGATCTGACCACGGTTCTGGCCGACCAGACTCTGACTGCTTTGATCAAAGACAAAGAAGTCATCGCCCAACTGGCTAACATGCACCATACCATCGACATAGAGGTCTTTCAGCGTGACAAACAAACCAAATTCAGCCGTTGCACTGATAATACCAACAAACTCTTCACCAAGATGTTGCTGCATATAGTGACATTTCAGCCAGGTCGTTACAGAGCGGGAGGCTTCATCAGCACGGCGTTCTGTCGCTGAGAAATGCTCACCGGCATCATCTAAAGATGCACCTGAAATTGGATATGGCTTTTTACTCAAATGAGCTTTGATAGCACGATGTAATAACAGATCCGGATAACGGCGAATTGGAGAGGTGAAGTGTGTATACGCTTCATAGGCCAGACCAAAGTGGCCAGCATTGTCGGCACCGTAATAGGCTTGCATCATGGAACGTAATAACACGGCATGAATACTTGGCGCATCAATCCGGTCTTTGGTCGCTTCAATCACCGCTTGATAATCGGCTTGTGTTGGCTGTTCCGGGAATGGCAGACCCAGCAGCTTCACGAAATCACGAACTTTCTGGATACGTGAGAACTCAGGGGGTTGATGCACCCGGTACAGCATCGGTATTTCATTTTTCAATGCATATTCAGCTGCTGCAACGTTGGCTAGCAACATACATTCTTCAATCAGCTTATGCGCGTCATTGCGGGTACGTGGCAGAATCTCATTAATACCACCCAGCTCATCGAAAGTCATATAGGTTTCAATGGTTTCGAATTCCATCGCATTACGTTCAGCACGTAAGCCTTTTAGAATCTGATACAACTGGAACAGGGTATTTAGTGATTTACGTACACTACGATCTTCAGTGAGTGCTGTACTGTCACCTTCAAAATACTTCGCGACCTGATCATAGGTCAGACGTGCCTTGGAATGCATGACTGAAGGATAGAATTCATACCCAGTGACTCGGCCAGCACGTGACAGTTTCAGGTCACAGACCATGCACAGGCGATCGACATTCGGATTTAAAGAACACAGGCCATTAGAGAGTGCTTCAGGCAACATTGGTAAAACGAAGTGCGGGAAATACACGGAGGTTCCACGTTCTTGCGCTTCATCATCCAGTGGTTTGCCCGGACGTACATAATGACTCACGTCAGCAATCGCCACGACGACACGATAACCACCGCCCGGACGTTTTTCTGCATAGACCGCATCATCAAAGTCACGTGCATCTTCCCCGTCAATGGTGACAAGCGCTAAATCACGTAGATCGACACGGCCGTCACGGTCTTTGGCAGAAGACTCTTTAAAGCTTTCCGCTTCTTTCAAGACTTCTTCAGGGAATTCATATGGCAGGCCATATTCCAGAATCGTCTGTGGAATGATGATTTCGGTATCGGCTTTGTCTGCCATCGACTGCACAATATGGCCAGTCGCAAATTCTTCTTTGGTTGGGTAGGTATCAATTGCCACGCGGATTGAATCGCCGACTTTGACCTGGGCATGCTCGATCAGCTCTTTTTCTAGAGTAATAGGCTGATGTGCATTTGGATTAGCTGGCTGAACAAAATATTCGCCTTCATATTCAGACACTTTACCAATGATCTGTTTGACACGATGCTGCAAAACCTCGGTAATAAAGCCCCAAGCTTTACCTTTGCGGTCTACTGAGGTCTGACGGACTTTGACACGGTCACCGTTAAAGACCCGACGCAATTCACGTTCAGGTAAGAGCAGGTCATCTTCACCTGAAATATTGGCTGTGCCGCTTCCCTTGGAGTTGATATATACCGTTGCTTCATGCTCAGGCTGTTCCGCCGCGATCTGGAACTTGTAACCGTCTTTCATCAATTGCCCGTCACGTACCATCGCAATCAGACGATGGCTCAGGGCATCAATACTTTTTTGATCGGCAATTTCAAAATATTCCACCAGGTCGGCATGGGACAGGGCAGTTTTTTCTTCTATAGTTTCGAGAATCAGGGTACGGCTTGGAATAGGGTTGTCATAACGTTCGGCTTCAGCTTTTGCTTCAGGATCGACCCAATTTTTCATCATATCTTTAAAGTGTCCTTGGAGATAGGTTTAGCATAAGTCATGTCAGTGCAGACTGCACGTAAATGATTGCAATAATCTGTTTAAGTTTTCGATTTTTGGCTAATTTTAGATAACTGGAAATTTATCGGGTTTTTCAGGACTTAAATGACTAAAAACAGGGAAATTGTTTAAAAAGTATTTAAACGAGCAAAAATATGCAGTTTTTTTTCAAGCTGTGCTTGCAGTGCTATGCCGAAATTTGTATTATGGCGGCACGTTACGGTGAGATGGGTGAGTGGCTGAAACCACGTCCCTGCTAAGGACGCATACGGGTAACTGTATCGAGGGTTCGAATCCCTCTCTCACCGCCACTTTACTTATGTCGCGCTCATAGCTCAGCTGGATAGAGCACTTGGCTACGAACTAAGGGGTCGGGAGTTCGAATCTCTCTGAGCGCACCAATAAGTAAATCGGAAAATAACGTAGTCTAATAAAGACGACACAAGTTACGCGCTCATAGCTCAGCTGGATAGAGCACTTGGCTACGAACTAAGGGGTCGGGAGTTCGAATCTCTCTGAGCGCACCAACTTGAACAATGAACCGCACATGTTGCGGTTTTTTTGTGCCTAAAATTTACAGAATCCGCCTGAATCACATGCTAAAAATAAATCCTAGATGACTCAATAAAAATAAGGGCATTGTGATGAGAAAAATTATTGTCCAGGAATTTCTAACTCTAGACGGTGTAATGCAGGCACCCGGCGGCCCGGAAGAGGACACATCGGGTGGCTTTCAATATGGTGGCTGGGTGGCGCCGTATTTTAGTACTGAACCCGATGCAGTATTTGATCGCATCATGCAAAAATGGATGCAGTCCACCGATATTCTGATTGGTAAGAATACCTTTCAGATTTTTGAACCCTACTGACCGAAGCATGCTGAAGACTGGCCAGGAATTAATGAAGTGAATAAATATGTGCTATCCACCAGTTTGGATCACTCGGACTGGCAAAATACGATCTTTCTAAAAAGTATTGATGAGATCATTAACCTGAAGGCTTCAGGGGAGGGGAATATTCGAGTGTATGGCAGTGCCGCAGTGGCACAGGCCCTTTTTAAACATGATCTTGTGGATGAACTCTATTTAATGACCTTTCCTATAATATTGGGCAAAGGAAAACGTCTATTTGCTGAAGACTCTATGCCAGCAGCATTTGCACTGACAGATCATCAAGTGACTTCAAATGGCGTGGTATTGAGCTGTTATCAGCGGGCAGGCAAGGTTAAAACTGGTCTGGTTGGGGAATAGCTCTATTAGGCTGTGAGCAAATGAATATGAGGTAACTGAAAGATTAATTTAGCTAATCCTGAAATCTCGCCAAGTCTGGGTTATTGTTTTTAACTCTAAATCGGCAGGAATTTTCATTAAAAAAACTGAAATATTGCAGTATCGTTTAATTACTGTACGTTCGGTTGTGATTTTATTAAAAAACACTTAACAAGTGCTGAAAACTCTATATAATGCACCCCATCAAGACGTCGCGCTCATAGCTCAGCTGGATAGAGCACTTGGCTACGAACTAAGGGGTCGGGAGTTCGAATCTCTCTGAGCGCACCAATCTTGATAAAGAATTCTGAAAAAACCGCACATTGATGCGGTTTTTTTACATCTGTAGTTTTTTAATTTTTCATATAAAAAGCCAATAATTAGGAATGAACTTAAGATTTTAATTTCTGCTGTATTTTCAAGGCGTAGACCGTATTGCCACCAACAGCCGGCAACATGTCATGATAGGGAAGGCTACGCATAGCTTTCAGTAAGAATGGCGCCTGATCATGAATTTTCATGGAACTGGTGATCTGGAATAGCGTTCCCTGGGATTGTGGCAAAAGCTTCATTCCACCCCGTACAAATTTTAAATCTCCGCCATTGGCATAGAACTGGTTTTGTAAGGTATTTGGCTGTTCAAAACGCATTTTAAAATTAAAGGGAATCTGAATGACGCCCAAGCCAACTGATACCTTGTAGTTGGCATCAATACTTTGCGGGTTGACTGGGTTCAGTTCCACTTTTTTGATTTGTCGCGGAAAGAGTTTCTGGCTGGCCTGAGCCGATAACCAAGGCTGCAGCTTCTCAGTGGAATGCGAGAAATATTGATAGGTAGTACTGAATCTTAGATTTTCTGAACCTTTACCGGCCTTGACCTGATAATTGGGCAAAATAAAGCTGACAGGTTGTCCTGATTTCTGACTGAGCTGGGCAATTTTCTGAGTTTGCTGATTGCTGAGCTGAACCTGGGGCACTGCCGTATTTAAAATTGTAGCAGCAGGATATTTAAAACGCTGTTGTAAAGCTTCAAGCAGAAAGGCATTGGTGCCAGCAGGAATGCCGAGTTTGGCTTCCGGCAGGGCATTTAGAATCTTGCTAAACAGAAAACCTTGTGGCTGGTTCAGATCGCCCCATTGCGTCACCGTCACTAAGGTTTTATTGGGACCCAGTGCAAACCATTCCATTTTTCCGGCTCCATAGGGAATTGGCGCATCCAAAATTAGAGTGCTGATACTGTTATTTTCCAGATGATGCTGCATCACCACAGTTTCTTTAAAGTTTAAGACTGGAATTGGGGTGGGAATATGCACCTGATATTTGACTTGTTGAATGCTCCCTTGCTGCTCAATTACTTTGGCGGATTTTAGGGTCGGAAACAGGCCGACATAATTCGGATAATGTTGCAGTAATTTTTCGACTTGTGCTTCGGATGCAGGCAAGACTACAGCCGCACTATAAAACTGGGATTTGCTACTAGAAACCGTTTTAAAAGTCGGTAGATGGGTTTTGCTGGCAGGATGCGCATAAATCAGGATACGTTCGCCAGTGAGTTCAGCCAGTTGCTGAGAATTGCCTTGAAATACATCAAGACTGCTTGGCAGATTAGGGGTCCATGGCGTTATTTTTGCAAAAGCCGGTGAGATTGCACATAAGGTACTACTCATCAGCAGATAGGGGATTAATCCTTTCATCCAATATCCTGTTGTGTATTTTTTGTTTTAATCATGATTTATTTAAAACTAAATTCAGTTATTTCCAAAGCAAAGTTATGTAATTGATAGCATAAGCCATGAGTTTTAAGCATATTTTGATATAGTATGGATCAGGATTTTATATTTTTGATGTAATGCTATGACTGAGTCAGCACCGACTTTATCCACCCGTTATTATCTTACTTTAGAAGAATCTCAGGATGGATTTGCTCTGGCCACTTTTGGCAAAAAACAGATTTCACGCTTTCTGACGCCTTTGGTTAGCATCGGGATTATTATCTGGGGCTTCTCAATGGACCTGAATGGGGTTGGCCGTTATTATGTGGCATTGGGTGCCTTCTTCCTGATTTTACAGGGCATCATGCGCTACTGGTTCCTGCCGATGATGTTTAAGCGCCAGTTTGTAAAATATCAGTTTGGAAAAAGTGAACAAGGCATTGACCTGTTTCAGGACTATGCAGAAATTTTCAATAACGGACGTAGCAAGGTCGTGCATTATAATGAAGTACAAAGTTTTGCTATCGGCAAGCTGACCTATATGCTGGAACTGAAAAACCGTACAGTGGTGATTGTGCCAAAACGTGCCTTTAAAGATGGTACTGAGCAAAGCATTTTCGAAAATACCTTCAAGAAATAAGACAGATCAAGAACAGGAAAGAGATCATGAGTACACGCCCATCAAAAATTGTTTGTGTCGGTCGCAGTTATGCTGACCATGCCAAAGAGCTTGGAAATGCGGTACCTGATCGTCCTGTGTTGTTTATCAAGCCACCGAGTGCTTTGACTGCACTGGATGCTGGTATTGAATGGAATCCGGACTGGGGTAACTGTCATTATGAGTGTGAACTAAGTTTGCGTATTGACCGTACCTTAAGCAAGGAAAATGATCCTGCCAAAGTTTTGCAGGCAATTGGTGCTGTGACTTTAGGTCTGGATCTGACCTTGCGTGATCTACAAGATGACCTAAAGAAAAAAGGTCAACCTTGGGAACGGGCCAAAGCTTTTGACGGTTCTTGTGTACTTGCAGACTGGATACCGGTAGCCGATGTCATTACTGACTGGAAAGATGTGCATTATACGCTAGAGATCAATGATGAGCGGCGTCAAAAAGGCGATACAGCTTTATTGATTTTTGATATTGCAACTTTATTGGCCGACATCAGTCAAGTGTTCACACTGGAAGCAGGTGATGTGGTCATGACCGGTACACCAGCAGGAGTGGCAGCCTTACAATCGGGTGATCAGTTGAAAATGACCCTAAAAGGCCAAAATCAGGATTATGTTTGGACGACATTTGTAAAGTAAGACCGGATTTTTGAGATCAAGGAGCCGAAGGGCTCCTTTATTTTGTTTAGAAAAGTGTAATGAGCAAGGGATGATTTATCAGACTGATCAGGCACGGTTGCCATTCAGTTTCTAGATATAAATTGGATAGCGTCTAAATCGTTTTTTATGCATCACTCTTTTTGCCTGAATCCCCCCATCGTATGTCTATTTTGATGTTATATCTTCTACTTCTAACAGTTTTAGTATGTAGCGGCTCCAATCAAGAACGGGAATATATTTGAATCATCGTCAGGCACTAGATGTCAAAGCATCTGCCATCATGTTTGTACTGTGTATGTTGTGGGGTTTGCAGCAGGTCGTACTGAAGTGGGCGGCCAGTGATATTTCTGCCCTGATGCAAATTGCATTACGTTCAGCCTTATCTGCACTTATGGTTTATCCTTTAATTCAGCAGAGTGTACGCCGCCAGCTTTGGAGTGCACGATACTTATCTGCGGGTTTACTGGTTGGTGTGCTGTTTGCCGCTGAATTTTATCTGGTGGGTGAGGCGCTGCGTTATACCTCAGCTTCGCATACCATTGTCTTGCTCTATACTGCACCAATTTTTGTGGCTTTGGGCTTGCACTGGAAACTGCCGGCGGAACATTTGTCTCATGTGCAATGGGGAGGAATTTTTCTTGCCTTTAGTGGTATTGTGGTGAGTTTCCTGCTGCGCCCGCAGACAGGATCTGCTTTACAATCTCATGCCTTATGGGGAGATTTTCTGGCGCTACTGGCGGGCGTGTTCTGGGCAGCCACGACCGTGAGTGTACGTCTGAGCTCGCTGGCTGAAGCGCCTGCAACCCAGACCTTATTCTATCAATTGCTGATCGCTGGCATAGTGTTATTGCCTTTGTCCTTTTTGACTGGACAAGCCAGTATTCAATGGACAACTTTGTCGATTTCCAGCCTGATTTTTCATACGGTGGTGATTTCCTTTGCCAGTTATCTAATCTGGTTCTGGATGTTGAAACATTACCTGGCTTCACGCTTAGGAGTATTTTCTTTTTTAACCCCAGTATTTGGCATGCTGTTTGGCGTGTTAATTCTAAATGAGCATGTCGAGATCAATTTTATTGTCGGGACCTGTATGGTAATGCTGGGTGTAATTCTGGTGAGTTTACAGGGATGGTTAAAGAAGCCTGAGCCTCAGATCAAGACTCAAACCTCTATATAAAAATCCGGTCAATGAAAATAACGACACTTAGTTTTTGGATTATAGCTTTAATGACAGCAAGGATGATTATCTGCTGACAATTGATCCAATTCATTTAAAAAAATCCTCTCAAAAGAGAGGATTGAATTTATTTACTGCGGAACAGTTCTGATAATGGAAAACTGAGCTTTTCTTCCAGAAACTGATCAGTTTCATTCAGTTTAGGTGAGAACTTTTGCATCCAGAGATCATCAGTATGCACATCAGTCAGATGCTGTTTGCGCGGCAATGGATAAGGAAGCTGTAGATAAAAATTCCAGAAGCTGACCTGATCCAGATCGCGTACCAGCACATATTCATTGTCATCTGTACGTTTAATCAGATTCTGTTTTTCAAACATGCTGACATAGCTAGGCCAGCGTCCAATTTCATCCCGTCCCAAAACTTCTAGTGCCTGGGCTTCACTGACACTTTCACCAGTTTTCTGCTTTTTATAAAACAGTTCTAATAGATCCAGCAACATGACGATTGGATGGCGCTTATTGTCCTGTCCAGATTCGAATGCAGTCAGGGCATAGCTGATTTCCACGCCCAGCAATACAATAATCCAGGACAGATAAATCCAGAGCAGGAAAATAGGGACAGCTGCGAAAGCTCCGTAAACAATTTCATAACTGGTAAAGTTTGACATCAAAAAGCCGAACAGGTTTTTCAGAAGTTCGAAGACGATGGCACTAAACAGACCGGCAATAAAAGCTGATTTGAGCGGTACACTCCGATTGGGAATAGTCCAGTTCAGAATAAAAAAGCCAAGCACGGTCAGAGAAAAAGATATTACCCAGAGAATAAAGGCACCATCCAGTTCATAACCGGCAAAGTTATTACTGAGAATATTCATGGAGGCCAAAGTAGAAGAAATCACAAAGGCGCTGCCCAGCAAAATTGGACCAAGTGAAATTATGGTCCAGTAACGCATAAAACCGATAATGCCACCGCGGGTTTCAGTCACACGCCAGATCCGGTTAAAGACCGTTTCGATACTACTGAGCATCAGTACTGTTGTGATAAATAAGAAAAGAATACCGATAATAGTTAAATTGCTGGACTTCTCCGTGAAGGCATTGAGGGCTTTATCGAAAGCGATCGTTGTTTTAGGTAAAAAGTTACTATAGATCAGCTGTTGGAGCTGTTGTCGTGCCGGTTCCAATGCTCTGATTGAAGAGATAATGACCAGAAACACGGTCAGCATCGGGACTACAGCAAACAGGGTAGTATAGGTTAGTGAACCGGCCTGCTCACGACATCGGTCAGCCTCAAAACGCCGTAGTACAAATAAAATAAATTGAAACCAGTGCTTTTCATAAAAAGGTAACTTCTTTAAATATTCAACGATCATGCGCTTTCAATCTCAATTTTTTTATTCATCATGAATTTTCATTCTTCAGCTTACCCAAAAAAGTTGCGAAATACCGTATAGTTTTATTTTTTTAAGTAATGAATAAGAACTTTATGCAACCTTATGTCCTTGTTTTATATTACAGCAAATATGGCTCAACCAAAGAAATGGCACATCTGATTGCGAATGGTGTTGAAGCAGCAGGAATGGCTGTAAAAATTCGTACTGTTCCAAATATTGCGACCGTAGTGAAAGAAGCAGAGCCGAGTATTCCGGCAGAAGGTGATATCTACTGTACTTTAGATGATCTTGCCCAGTGTGCTGCTTTGGCATTAGGTTCACCCACCCGCTTTGGGAATATGGCTTCAGAAATGAAATACTTCTGGGATCAGACCACCAGTTTATGGCTGAATGGTGCTTTGCATGGTAAGCCAGCCTGTGTTTTTACCGCGTCAGGCTCAATGCATGGCGGACAGGAAAGTACTTTACTGACGATGCTACCGCCATTGTTTCATCATGGCATGATGATCATGGGATTAAGCAATGCGACACCAGCTTTGTCTAATACTAAAAGTGGTGGCACGCCTTATGGCGCAAGTCATGTGAGTGGCCCACGACATGACCAAGGCTTAAGCCAGGATGAGAAAATTTTGTGTGAAGTACAGGGTAAACGTCTGGCCGAAGTTGCTTTAAAACTCTATCAGGCTTAAGAAATTAATTAAAAAAGGAAATGAAGAATCAGCTTCATTTCCTTGATTTTATTAATCTTCTTTTTGATCTTTTTGATCTTTTTGATCTTTTTGATCTTTTTGATCTTTTTGATCTTTTTGATCTTTTTGATCTTTTTGATCTTTTTGACTGAATCTGTGTTTGCAATTCAGACACTGATAATCCAGAAACAGATTACGATCTACTGAAACGCCTGCTTTTTTACCTAAGAAGTTTCCGACCACGCCCCCAGTAATGCCTACGCTGATTGCGCCTACGAAGGTTCCCACCGTGCCGCCTACAATTACCCCTAAAGGACCTGCGACTGTACCAATGGCAGCGCCAATTGAAGCGCCAGAGGCTGCGCCACCCACTGTACCGGCCGTGGCGCCGGCTGAGGTCATTAAAATACCACCAATTTTTTTCAGATTCTTTTCGTGATCGCGTAGCTCAATTTCCGTTGAACCACATTTAGGACATTGCATAGGATTTTCCATCAGCGATTAGTATTTATTCATTTTAAGCAAATGTGTGATATGGAACCTTACTTAGACAAGTAATTATTCAGCACATCCGGCTCAACAGCATGTAGGTTCTGAATATTGAAGTCAGGAACATTTCATACCAATTTGATTCTAGTGGAATTTTATTCAGAGAAGTTTAGCTGAGTTGTAAATACATGCATTTTCCACTAAGAAACCGGTGAAACTGGTACAAGGACCTCCTATTACCGATATTTTTACCCCTTTTGATATGGCTTTATCCTGTTTAAAAGGGCAATTACGTAATGATGTCAGCTTCTCTGTGGGTGCGATTCTGGATCAAACCGGTAAAGATGTGGTGACCAATGGAGGTAGTGGGAAAATGGTCACTCAAGGCGCTGGAGATATGGTGCAGTCTGCTTTATTTCAGGCGGGAGTCAACTTAATGAACCGACGTGATCCCCGAATTATTGAAAGTGAAGCCAAGTGGGGGATTCGGGATCCAAGACAGATTCAGGCCTCTGATTATTATGTGACTGGCAGTATTAACAGTCTGGATTTTATTCCGGGGGGTGGATTTGATATGCAGATTGCGGGTGTTGGCCCGAACTACAGTCAAACCCGTATTATGGTTGGTCTGGATTTATCTCTTACCGATACACGTACGAGTAAAGTCGTTGCGAATGTATCGCTGCAAAAGCAGATTGCTGCACAGGATTATGGTGTCAGTGCCGGGCGGTTTACTGGACGTACCTTGTTAAATGTTCAAATCGGTAAAGGAGAACGTGAGGCGACTAATTTTGCTTTACGGCAAATGTTGAATCTGGCCACTTTTGAATTACTCAGTCAGGTTGTCCCACCTCCAGTCTTTGCAGGTTGTCGTGCACAAATACCACCTGAATATGGTCAGCTCAATCTGACACGAAGTTCTGTGGCTTTGCATAAGTACAAAAAAAGTCAGGAGCAAAATAGTATAGCGTCCAGTACTGCTGTTCAGGAGTCAGCTGCAACAGAATCTTCTTCATCCAATGAAAAAAATAAATCGACCAATTCACCGAGTAAGGATACGAAGCCACCTAAAAACAAAGAATCCGAAGTGATTCAGAATCCTGAAGCAGATCCTGAAATGAGTAAACAAGATTTAATTAAATATATCAGTAAGAAAAAAGCTTCGTCTTCTTCAGGTGTAATAAAGAACAAAAAAGATTCGCAAGAAATGAATTCTAAAGAAAAAGAAGAGGAGAAAGTATCCATGTTGTGGGATGCCAATCCTGAAGTTATAGAAAATTACTGGTCAAGTTCTCAGCGTGATTAATTGACCAGTAAAAATGGGCTCGCTCCCATTATGAGAAAGAAATACTGAGCGAGAAATATTTCAAAGCTAAAAAAGGAAAAACAACGATGAAAAACACGATCAAAACAATCGCTTTATCCGTCGCTTTCCTGTCTGGTGCAGGTATGGCATATGCTCAAGATAATGAAACACCAACTGAAGTAACCGTAGATACTGGTTTACAAGCGACCCTGGAGTCGATCTCTCAGCAGGTGGAAAATGGTTCTGCCTTGAATCTTGCAGTAAATACAGGTGATGTTGATGCCAGCGTCGATTTACAAGCATTAGGAGAGGTATCAAGAGAAGCACAGGATGCAATTAGTTCAATTGAAGGTACGATTGAAACTACAGCAATTGGCGCCGCGAATACAGGTAGTATTACACTAGAGCAAGGCAGCTTTAATAGCGTGATATCAGACGTATCAGATGAGACATATAACTATGACTTCAGTGAAGTTACCAGTGCAACTAATAACTCAGAAACTGTAGAAGAGCTCTCAGAGGTTGCTGATAGTTCAGACATCTCAGAAGTAGTGAGTACTACACTGGCGACCAACTACAGTGAGCAAATCAATGAAACTTTAAGTAATTATAGTGCAGCAAATATTGCTTACAATGCAGGTACCATTGATGCATCTGTAAGTGCAATTGCAGAAGGAACTCAAACTGCTGTTAACAACAGCATCACAACTACCGCCATTGGTGCTGTCAACAGCGGTAGTATTACTGTGACTGTCAAATAGTTTATTGTTGAAAATAAACCAAGGGCCTAACTATTGGCAGATAGTTAGGCCTCTTATCTTATAATAATATCAGCTTAAATTGTTGTTATTTGTCGGATAATAAATTCTTGAAGCTTTAGCTGTTTAAAAATTTCATAAGAAAAAGTCGGAGTACAATTATTTACGTGCAGTCGAAAATAGATAGTTTTATAGCTATGTTTTAGTTATTCCTAGCTAACAGAAATTAAAAAAATCCAATAAAAAAGAGTGCCGAAGCACCCTTTAAAATATTCATTTGTAAATTTAATCTCGAACAAATTCGACAGTACCATTTGCCAAAGATTTCACACGCGCTAATGATTCAACGCGGTAACCTTTTTCAAGTAACAAGTCACGGCCTGGCTGGAATGATTTTTCAATTACAATTCCGATCCCGACCACTTCAGCATTTGCCTGATGAATCAAGTCAGCAAGACCCAGTGCTGCCTGACCATTTGCCAGGAAGTCATCGATCACTAAAACTTTATCAGTTGAGCTGATGTGTTTATTTGAAATGGCAATCGTGCTTTCAGTCTGTTTGGTAAATGAAAATACTTTAGAACGGTATAAATCATCTTTTAACGTGAGAGACTGGTATTTGCGTGCAAAAATCACTGGAACACCAAGCTCTAAGCCTGCCATGACTGCAGGTGCAATACCCGACGCTTCAATGGTAATAATTTTGGTAATACCAGCATCTTTAAACAGACGCGCAAATTCCTGACCAATTTGCTGCATCATGATTGGATCAATTTGGTGATTTAAGAAAGAATCAACTTTCAAAACTTCTTCAGATAGAACGATACCTTCGGCTAAGATTTTCTGTTCTAGTGCGTGCACGGGAGAATCCTCAAGAGCAGGTGCTTTTTAAAGCAAAAGCGTATTGTAAAAAGCACCCAAAAAAAATCAAGCGAAATTCACCAAAAAACCTTAGTTCGTTTTACCGTTATAGCTGGTCAGCAATAAACCGTAAGAGGTTTTCTTGTCGACATGCGATACTTTGACTGGTAAGTAGTCCAGTTTCGGTGCTAACCAGAAAGTAGTTTCACGGCCTGGTTTGTTGTGCTTGATCACTACTTTAATGGTACTAAATGAACCATATTTGGTGCTCACCGTTTCTGTACCTTGTTTGACAAATTTACGGCCTTCCACTTCTTTGGCATCAGCAATGTAGTAATTCGATTTTAAACCACCATTTTTCAGGTCTTCACGAATCTGCAATTCAGCATTTAGCTCATCCAGTACATCTGCTCTCCAGGCAAAAGAACGTTTTTCATCATCTTTCTTGGTGCTGATTGTTTTGCTAGATGGATTGAAGTTGATACTCATGGTGTTGCTATGCACCAAAATCTTACTGGTACGGCTGAAACTGCTTGAACCAATCTTGCCATTATTAAAAGTAAAACGGCTGGTTTCAGTCGCTGAAGCAACGCCACCCGCTTTGGCTGCAAAAACATAGGTCCAGTTATTACCAGATTTGCTCAAGGTACGGGTAGCAGAACCCATATTTTTTCCATTGTAGCTAAACTGATAATTGGCTTGGAAAGGCGCCATGGCGAAGGTCTGGGTGGATAAACCAGTAAGTACCATTGCGGTAGTCAAGCCTGCAGTCACCCCTAAAGTTTTGAATACAGTTTTCGCCATAAAGAATTGTCCTGTGTAATTTCAGATAAAATTGATCACTTTCCACTTTTTATTATTTGGTCAAAATGTGGAAAATGAAGGGAGATTTTCAATAAAAATGTATATTTCATGTAGTTACTGGTGTGTTTGTTTAGGTATTGAATTACACACAGTTTAAGTCGGTTCTTTCTGTTTGATCGGTGTGACTTTATTGTCATCCATGTCGTCTTCGTCCCATTTCTCTTCTTTTTCCTGAGAAAGCTTTCTGAACAGGGCTGCAAGATTCACATTACCAATTACGACGAGCTCAGCTTCACGAAGTACTGCATGGTTCACATGAACCTTACCAAGCGTCTCAATCACCGAGCGGTTTTTACCTAACCAGCGGTTTAAATCCAGATGCAATAAATCATCTTTTACTTTAATGACGCCGAGTTTTTCCAGAATCATGCCAAGAGGGTCCTTATTCAGCACGCGCTGATAGAAAAACAGGGCGAATCGTACCCCCAGTTTATAAAAGACATTTGGGTATTTGGCTTCAATCAACTGGGTATCACTGATCTGTTCAAATACAATGAGCTGCGTATTCTTATTCAGCTCCATTTGCACCAGTTTTAAATCAACCGATAAGGTCACGTTCAGACCTTTATAGTCCAGTGTGGCATAGAGTCGTAACCAGTCATCATGCAGATCGGCATGCAGATCTTTCAGCATGGAAACATTGTCAGTGACAAAACGTTGAAATGTCGCATTCAGGAAAACTTGAGACAAAGGAAATTCGCGTTCATCCTCAATAAATCCTTCCGCCTTTTGATATACCTGGCGAATTTTATTAGAAATATTGGAAATTAGCGTTTGCATCTTTAAGCGTCCTGGCAACTATATGTTTTAATTCGAAGTGTATCTTGTCGAATTGTATAAAAAATACAAGAGTTTCAGCTTGCAGTTTAGCAAAATAAATAGCACCATTTTTAGGGTTTTAGTTATGTAACGTTGAAGATTTGATGGGTTTGGCATTTTTAAAAGAAAAATGCAAAGCCGTTTATTTTTTAATTTTAAAAATGCTGTTTGGGGGATGGACTCAAGTCTGGGTTCGTAGCGATGAGATCAACCATGATATTAATGCCTCTGGTCAAAGCCTGGTGGAAAGATCCAATTTTTAATAGCGCCGTATTTGCAGCTGTTATTTTGCACGTGATTTTTCTCACGCTGGAATTTGGTATGCCACAAGATCAGGAGAGCATGACTAAAGAGATTGCGGTCAGTATTCGTCAAACTGATGAAAAAATTGAGCATGCAGATTTTCTGGCTCAAACTGATCAGCAAGGTTCAGGCAAATTTCGTGAAGCACATCGTATGTCGAGCGATATGCCTGCACCGTTGATGGAGCAAAAGACCGGAGAAGAGCAGCAAGAAAGTCCGGACATGTTGCAACAGCAGCGTGAATTAAGCTTTGAAGAAAAAGTGCTGATGACGACTTTAAGCTGGCAAAAACAGGCGGAAGAAAATCAGCGCAAAAAACTGCAGGAACAGTTACAAAGTCAGTTCCAGGCCAAAGCCGCTATGGTAGCCAGTCTGGAAGCCCAATATCTGCAACGACAACAAAACTTCAGTCGTCAGCAAAAAATTAAAACCGTAGATGGCATCCAGTCCAAACAGGATGTTTCTGCGGCTTATCTGGAAAAATTCCGTCAAAAAGTAGAGTTCTATGGTAACCGCTATTATCCAGACGCGGCTAAACAGCAGAATCTGGCAGGAGAGGTGCGCTTGATGGTGATCCTGAACCAGAACGGCGGAATCCGTGCAATTCGCTTAATTGACAGTTCAGGGCATAGTTTGCTAGATGAAGCTGCAAAATCTTCAGTACGCAAGGCAGCACCGTTCGGAGCATTTGATGCCAAGATGTCGGATATTTCCGAGTTACGAATCATTCGAACCTGGCGTTTTGATCCGGCTGAAGCAGAATTTGAGGTGCGTTAATCTGGACGCTTCGCCTGTATATAACTACCTTGCTGAGTTCCATCATCCCAAACCACATTTAAATGGTTTTCATCTATGGCTAGATATTTGGGAAATATCATCAAGTCCTGGTACTTTGGATCTGCTTTTAAGCCAATACACTCTTTATTTTGCCACCATGTTCCTTCGGCAAATTGATCTAGAGCACCATAGGCCAGATACCATTTAAAGGTGCCATCTGCTTGTAACAGCAACTCCGAACCTAATTCCATAACTCCGTTTAAATAATAATGGCCTGCCCATGAGCTTTGGTTCTGTTGAAATTTAATTTTTGGGCACATGGGAATTGAGTGGGCATAAAGTGATGAACACAGCCAGGGAGAGAAAATAAGTAATGCAGTCGAGAACAATCTTTTCATTACGTTCTCCTAAAATTTTTGAAGCACAGTTCTTTGTTAAAGTTCATTATGTGCTTATGTATTTCTGGAAGAAATCATGAATGCGTAAGCAGATATTTTTTTAAAACTCTGTATCTAAGAACAGATCAAGAAAAAAATAAATAAGGATCGATGAGTATTTAATTTAACTGTGCATCATAGCGCCGTAAAACTTCACAGACTTCCACGCTGAAATATGTATACCAGCTATATTTTCCTAGCTCTTGAGCGGCCTGATGTTCAGCATCTTCATGCCAGGCGCGAATATCATGAAGACTGTTCCAGTAAGAAAGCGCAATTTCCTGAGTACCTTCGGTTAAGGCTTCAAAATACTGGCACTGAAATTGTGAAAGGGCTCTTTCTCTCATTCGCTGGGCTGTTTCAAAATAACACTGATCTAATTCTTTAATTTGCGCTTTGAAAATCACGACATATTGCATGAAGGTTTTTATTTTATTTCTTAAATTGAGCTTATTATGAAGTGAATAAAATGAAAAAAGCGAGCCTTGGCCCCATTGCTGTCCCACAATTTTTCACAAGAGGAAGCTCAAATGAGCTTCCTCTTGTTTTATGGGTATTTTATCGGGTGAAAATAAAGCTTTTAAAGTTCTTCTTTCAAACAAATTCACTTGAATTATTC
>NZ_VPDX01000040.1:0-19472 GCF_013417475.1 Acinetobacter sp. YH12249
TCAGAATAATTCAAGTGAATTTGTTTGAAAGAAGAACTTTAAAAGCTTTATTTTCACCCGATAAAATACCCATAAAACAAGAGGAAGCTCAAATGAGCTTCCTCTTGTGAAAAATTGTGGGACAGCAATGGCCTTAGGGCCTCTTTTTTTTATTTGAGTTATGAGTTTACGTAAGTTGTAGGAATCTTGTGTAATCAGAACCTTATAAAATGTTGCGAAAACAATAAAATACCCACCAAAGCTCAACAATATCCTTTAATCCCTTCCATATAAACTACGCATCTGTTGAATGATCTAGGGACACATATCATGTTTACAGATGGAAGAATTAAAACCTATGATGCTGTACGTGGGACTGGGAGTATTGAACTAAAAAATAATGCACAGGAGCTTAATTTTCAGTTAGATCAACTACCTTCACCTGAAATCGCGCCTCAAGTCGGAGAACGACTTAAATTTAGAATAATTGAAGAGCAAAATACGATTCAGCTGGAGAATATGGTACGTCTGGATATCAAGCATCAGGAAGAGTTCGTTTCTGAAGTAGTTGTATTACCATCTCTAGCTTCTACTTCTGCAATAGTCAATCCGGCACGCAATACTATTTTCTTTAGTCCCACACTCTGGTTGATTCTGGTAACAGCGATTGGATTTATAATTTTTGGAGAAATTTAAGTTAGGTTCTCATTTATTAAGATATTTGTCTCATCCTTCAAATAAAAAAAGCATCTTACGGTGCTTTTTTATTTTTAGAATTTAAAACGCTTTTTGAATACAATAGTTAAAAATATCAAACAATAGAGTGAATTATGTTTTTAGAGGGGAAGATCAAGACCTATAACGAAGAACGAGGTTTTGGTTTTATTGAGATAGCGGGTGAGTCAAAAGATTTATTCTTCCATATTAAAGACTTTCCAAATAAGAATGTGCCACCAAAAGTTGGGGAAAGGTTAAAGTTTCTCAAAGTACAGGATGCAGGCAAGTTTAAAGCAGACAATATTGTGCGTTTGGATCTCAAAATGGAAACCCCTCGACATACGCCTCAGTCACGAGCATTAGAAAATAAGCCTCGTATTACTCAACGAAAACAATCTCAAGAGAAGAAAAGTAGCTTTAGCACTTACATTGGGCTTCTGATTATGATTGGCTTAGCCTATGCGGTTTATAACAAATATCAGGATTGGCAAAGCAGCAGAATACAGCCAGTAGAAGTGCAACGTATAGTTGAAGAACCACAAGTACAGCAGAATTTTAGCTGTGATGGACGACAGCATTGTAGTCAAATGAGTTCATATGAAGAAGCTTTATACTTTTTAAGAAATTGTCCAAATACCAAAATGGATGGTGATGGCGATGGGATCCCATGTGAAAGCCAATTTGGACATCGGTAAATAAAAAAAAGCGCCAAAAGGCGCTTTTTTTTATTGAAAGTGAAATTTATGCTTCACAGAATTTCATAAAGGCTTTAAGACCTGGTCCTTGATATTTTTGGCGGTGTACCAGCATAAATAAAGGACGGGTGAGTGACCAGAATGGAGTATTCAGAATGACCAGTTGACCTTTTTCCTGCAAAGGTTCAATCGCCAGCTTGGAAATACAGGACATCCCTAAACCACCTGCCACAATCTTCAGAATCGCTTCATTATGACCTAGAGTCAGACGAATATTGGCATCAGGTACATCTTTTAAAATGGCATTATCAAAGACTTCACGAGTTCCTGAACCTTCTTCACGTAAAATCCATTCAACCGATTTAAAATCTTCAGCAGTGAGCGGACGGTTTAGCTGAGCTAGAGGATGATCCGGCGCACAGCATACTGCCAGTTCATCATCGCGCCAATGAATACATTGCAGTTGTGGTAAATGGCAAGAACCTTCAATCAGGGCCAAATCTAGCTGGAACTGATTTACGGCTTCGATCATTTGACGGGTATTGCCGACCTGCAGTTGCAAGTGAGCCTGTGGCTGGATTTTCAGGAAATCCGCCATCAGATCTGGCATCAGATAGTCGGAAATGGTCAGCGTCGCACCGAGACGAAGGTCAATGCTTTGCAGTTCACCTTTGGCTGCCTGCTCGAAAGCTTCACAGCGGCCAAGGATTTCAAGAGCTTGCGGGAGAAGAAAACGACCTAAGTCATTGAGCTGTAAACGCTTACCAAGACGGTCGAATAAAGGCGCGCCAAGACCATCTTCTAAATCTGCTAAAGCCATACTCGCCGCACTTTGGGTGAGTTTGACTGCATCACTGGCTTTGGTGACGGTGCCTTCTTGAGCAACTGCTACAAAAACAGCCAACTGGCGTAAAGTCATGCGCATGAATAGAGCCTTAACATTTAAAAAATATTAATAAATTATGCTGTCATGCTACCATGAGCATAGTCTTTGATGCCACGTTTGAATCATGTCTATTGAAAAATTTAGCTTAGAAAAGGTTTTATCTGTACACCGTTGGACCAATACGCTGTTTAGTTTCACCATGACCAGACCTGCGCATTTCAAGTTTACGGCAGGACAGTTTGCGCGTATTGGCTTAAAAGTGGGGGATGAACTGGTCGTTCGGGCATATTCAGTTGTGTCATCGCCTTTTGATGAAACGCTGGAATTTTTTTCGATTGTGGTTCCCGAAGGAAAATTTACTTCGAATTTACAACATCTTAAAGTCGACGATGAACTTTACCTTGAGAAGATTCCTTATGGTTATCTGACGCTTGCACGTTATCAATTGCCATTGCCACAAGATTTATGGCTGCTTGGTACTGGTACGGGTCTGGCACCATTTTTATCCATGCTGCAAGACTTTGAGACCTGGAATAAATATAAACATATTAACCTGGTTTATAGCGTCCGTACGCAAGACGAACTGGCTTATGTCGACCGTATTCAGGAAATTGCCGAGAGCTTTGGTGAAGGTCATACAGGTTTTAAATTTATTCCAATCATTACCCGTGATCCTGAAGCAGCACTTCACCATCGTTTACCGATCTTGATTGAAAATGGGGAACTTGAACGGGCAGCAGGACTCCAGCTTAATCCTGAAACCAGTCATGTGATGCTCTGTGGTAACCCCGAAATGGTGGAAGATACCAAAGAAGCGCTAAAAGCACGTGGTCTGACCATGAACCGCCGTGGTGAAGGAAATATTGCGGTAGAGAATTATTGGTAATTTCTTTAGAGTTTCTCCCTTTCTAAAAGGGAGGTTAGGAGGGATTGAAGTTAGATTATTTGTCAGTTCTTGAATCCTCCCCAACCCCTCCTTTGCAAAGGAGGGGCTTTTACCTCTCCCTTGCGCAGCAGTGCTGCTCATCGCTTAAAAGGAAAGGGAGTTACATCCTTCTTTAAATTAGAAATGGATTAAAACTGAAAATATTTTCAAGTTAAAAAGAATCCCCCTAAATCTCCCTTTGTTAAAGGGGGACTTTTATTTTTTTAGGTACAAAAAAACCTCCGTCATGGAGGTTTTTTTCATACTGTCATATTAGTGAACAAACATATCCATAAAGTCACGGATTTCCTGAATGGCAGTATCTGTATCGGTCGTTAACCAGGTCGGCTCAAAGAAACCGGCATAATGCTCGATCCGATCCGCAGGCACAACTAGACGTACCGGGCAATCTTCTTCCAGTAGGCGCCATGGAATAATCGGAACGTCATTATCTAGCCAGGCCGCAACATTCCGTACATCAATGACCATGGCATTAATGCAGTCCGGAAAAGGCATTACCGACATTTCTTCAGTACGGCGGCGGAAATATTCCAGATCTTGCCAGCGTAGCATAAAGCTCGGTTTGCTAAATTCAATGATTCCAATCAGATGCTGATCACGAGTGTAGTGCAAAGCACATTGATGTGTGACGTCAGTGTCAAGATCAAGCGATACACTCTGTTGACGGTACGCCATAAAACTCGGGTGCATGAAAAATAAGGTGGATAATTATAACGTATTTTGCGCAAAGTAGCAGGTATATTGAAAAACGGTATTTTTACAGCATGTTTTAGCCTACTTAAAATGTGCTTAAAATTTAATAAAATCATAGTGGTATATTTTTTATTTTATAGACAATTCAATTCCTGATAAATCAGCTAAAAACTGCCAGTATCAATTGTCTCGGAAGAGAGTTTCTAACCATAAGACCATAGTATGTTCAGGCTAGAAAATGCCTTTTTTTGAAACTAATACCAAGTTCATCAGACTCATACATATAACTTACATCCATTCACTATCTCACCATCTTTTGTCACAGAAGCTGTGATAACTGCTTGTTATGATAAAAATCTACTTATGAATAAGAAAGAGTGAGAATGGTCATGGTTGATGATTTTAATAAAAAACCACCTTTGCATGATCAGGCAGCAATTACGCAGAAGAAGCGCATTCCTGTCTATATCCTGATTTTGGTCGGTATCTTTTTACTGGCAGTCCTGTTCTATATGTTTGCAGATGTGAAGCCAGATGCGCCTGCGACCCAGCCTAATACACCAGTACCAGCGACTGAAGCCCCTGCCAATAATGGTAGTCCGGCAGCTACTCCAGGCGGTGAAAGCAATGAAGCAATGGCTACTGCAGATGATGCGATGACAGAAGCAACAGCCACTGTAGGCGAAATGTCACAAGATACAGCAGAAGCTACTGCAACTGATGCTCAACAGGCCACCCAATAATTGGAATTATTAAAAAAAGCTCTGGTTCATGACTAGGGCTTTTTTGCAATAGGTGGTGATGTTTTTCAAAGTTCTGTATCTCCAGGCAAGCTAAGCACAGGAAGTTCAAGCTTTATAAGCAATCGGAAAGAGCTGAAGATTTCAAAAATAAGCTCGTGAATTCAGACAAATAGCGTAATAACAAAGAGGGCAGAAAACATGAATGATTATATGAGAGGCCCACGTGGTGGCTATGATGCCATGTACTACTGGGATCAGTTTCATCCAATTCTTAGTGCAATTGCCATATTAGTCCTAGGTTGGATTATTGCATTACTCGTCTCGGCAGGTGTTAAAAAAATCTTGCAAAAACTAGGGACCAATACACACTTAAATGCAGCGACAGGACATCGCTCTAATGTCGAGAGTATTATCGCTCGTGTTGTGTTCTGGATTATTCTGATTATTGCGGTCATCGGTGCGCTTAACGTGTTGAATCTGACAGCAGTGAGCGGACCGTTCAGTAATATGATCCAGCAGTTCCTGCTCTTTATTCCACAATTGCTGGCGGCTGTTGCTGTGGCCTTTGTTGGGTGGATTGTGGCAAATCTGGTCAAAGTCGGCTTGCAAAAAATGCTTGATCGCACCCAGCTGGATGAAAAGCTGAGTGCCGAAGTCGGTGTCAGCCCAATTAGCCAAAATATCAGTGAAATTGTTTACTGGCTGATTTTACTGCTGTTCTTGCCAATCGTCTTGTCGATTCTAGGTCTACATGGTTTATTACTGCCAGTGCAGAACATGCTGACTGATGTTGTAAGTTATCTGCCTAATATCTTCATTGCTGCAGTTATTGTATTTGTCGGATACATTCTGGCAAAAATCGTTCGCGGTATAGTTGAAGGTTTGCTCAACAGCCTGAATATTCAACATCAAGCTGAAAAAGTCGGCATTTTCAAAAACTCGAATGTCGCTCAACTGATTGGTTCATTCATCTTCGCAGTTGTAATTATTACGTCATTAATCATTGCATTTGAAGCACTGGGTATCGAAGCAATTTCTCAACCAGCAACTGCAATGCTGTATGAGATCATGAATGCCATTCCAAATATCATTGCAGCCGCACTGATTCTGATTCTGGCTTATGTGGTGTCTAGACTGGTAGCACGTCTGGTGACTGAAGTCGTTGCCGGAACAGGCGTGGACGAAGTTCCAGCCAAACTGGATCTACAACGTTTCCTGGGCAAAACCAAACTATCAAGTCTGGTGGGTTATCTGATTGTACTGTTCACTATGCTATTTGCGGTTTCTGAAGCAGCCGACCGTTTAGGCTTTGAACAGGTGAGTGGCCTGATTGCGATGTTCATCTACTTCGGTGCAAACATCCTGCTAGGTGCTGTGATCCTGGTGATCGGCTTCTGGCTGGCCAATGTAGTTGCTAATATTGTGCAACGTGGTGAATACAACAGTTCACGCTGGTTAGCGAACCTGGTTCGTATATTGATCATGGGTCTGGTCATTGCGATGGGGCTACGTGCCATGGGCATTGCTGACTCGATCGTGAATCTGGCGTTCGGTTTAACTCTGGGTGCTGTTGCAGTGGCCTTTGCCTTGGCCTTTGGTTTGGGTGGCCGTCAACCAGCAGAACGTGTACTGACTGATTTGATCGATAAAGCTAAACGAGAAGCTAAAGAGCCGAATCCTTTGAAAAATGAAACTAATATCATGACTTCAGGCTTAGGTGCTGATGTCAGTGGTACTACAGGTGCAGGCAGTTCAACTACAGGAGAAAATATTGTGCCGAATCAAGATCAATCACAAGATGACAATGCGCCGATGCGTACCAATTTATCCAATAGTACGCCAGCGACCTTGACCACTGCACCGCAGGATGATGAAGCTTCAGGTGTAGATCAGGTGACACCAGATGTCGATCAGGCTGTACCGGATTCGCTTCAAGTTGATCCAACTCATCCACCAGCGAATAATCCATTTGGTTCTACAGGTGAAGAAGAACCGGATGTCGATAGTCATCCAAAAAAAGATGACCCGAATTAACCTGTTCTATTTAAACAAAATCGGCCACGCTTGAGTGGTCGATTTTTTTAATCCTGAGGAAATCTGAATGAATGCCAAGAAACCGAATAATCTGTTAGCACCCTTAGTGATAGCAGGCATAACCATTGGCTTTTTCACGGCTGCTTATCGATTTGTCTTTGTGAAAAGCAAACAGGATGAGCAGGCTGAAAAAGAGCTGGATAAGAAAATACCTGATCCAGACGAATTTAACTAAGTCGAAATACTGCCTAGTCACTATACATAGAATTTCTTTTTTAAAAAATATAGAATATTCAAGTGAATACTAAAATGATTTTGGTATTTTTCTTGCATTAAAAATATAAAGAAAAAGGAGATCAATAAGATGTGGAAAACATTTCAGCATAAATTCATGGCACCTATGGCAGATCAAGTACCCTTACATCTGCAGGAAGCGGCTCAGAAAATGCAACTGACGATTGACCGTTTAGAAAATACGGCCAATCTCAGCCTGTTTAAAACGGATTATCTGGAATAAGCGTAGTATTTTCTTTTCCTAGATCATCTTTGTATTAAACATATTCCGATGCGGCATGTGCTGATGACCATGCCCATTGGAAGTTAAAACCTCCCAAATGACCAGTCACATCCAGTATCTCACCCACAAAATACAAGCCTTTCTGCTTTTTGCTTTCCATGGTTTTAGATGAAACTTCGGTTGTATCCACACCGCCCAAAGTCACTTCAGCTGTCCGGTAACCTTCAGTTCCAGAAGGCTTCAGTTCAAAGCCACTTAAACGTTTGGCAATCTGTTCCAGCTTGTCATCACTAATATTGCCAATAGATGTTTCAGCTACTTCAGGCCAGATCAGATTCTGTAATTCTAGTACTACGCTCTTCGGTAAATGTTCGGTCAATAGAGTGCGTAGCAGAACTTTAGGCTGACTCTGTTTTTTAGATTTAAAGAAATCAAACAGGTCGACACTTGGCAAGAAATCGACCTTAAAGCTTTGGCCAACATCCCAGTAATTTGACAGTTGTAGGGAGCTAGGGCCGCTCAGACCACGATGGGTAAACAGTAAAGCTTCAGTAAAACTGTTTAAATCATTAGACAGCGTGGCTTCGACTGCATTACCGCTCAGACGGGTGGTGACTTCCTTGAAACTATCCGAGAAAGTAAAGGGAACCAGACCGGCACGGGTTGGATAGACATGATGTCCAAACTGTTTGGCAATCTCATAGCCGATGCCTGAACCGCCTAAGGTTGGAATTGACAGGCCACCTGAAGCAACCACAACAGATTCCACTTCAAAATATCCTAAAGAAGTGGCTACCTGAAATCCTTGATCGTCCACAGTATTGACAGCTTTCACTTCGCAGTTGGTTTTGATCTCGACCAGACCAGTTTTGTCACATTCGGACAGCAGCATCGCCAGAATTTCTTTGGCACCATTTAAGGTGAATAGCTGTCCGTGTTTACGTTCTTCATACTTGATGCCATATTCACAGACCATGCCAATAAAATCCCAATTGGTATAGCGGGTCAGTGCTGAAATCACGAAATGCGGATTGTGCGAGATGAAATTTTCAGGTTCGACATAGAGGTTGGTGAAATTACATTTGCCACCACCGGACATCAGGATTTTCTTACCCACCTTATTGGCTTTTTCAACGACTACGACTTTACGACCACGTTGTGCTGCCATATAGGCCGTCATTAAACCTGATGCACCTGCACCTATGACCAAAACATCGTATTGCTGAACAGACATGACACACTCAAGGGAGAAGAAAGGGGAGCATTATAGACAATTTTATTTCAGCTTTGTCTATTCCTGAAAGGGGCTACCCGAATTACAGCGTGTTAGCGAATATTTATCATAAATAATTTGAAGCAGCTGGCGGATTCATGCATAGTTTTGTCATGCCTAAAAATAATCACAATGAAAGGAATAATTTATGACGGATACGGCAGCATACAAACAATATAATCTGATCAGCTATATTCTTCATCTACTGGGTTTTTTCCTGGGAATAACCCCATTAATCGCCATTATCATGAATTATATTAAACGTGATGAAATGCGGGGCACCTGGCTGGAAAGTCATGTGGACTGGCAGATTAAAACCTTCTGGTTCAGCTTGCTGGGTTATATTCTAGGTGGGCTGCTCACCGTGATTCTAATCGGTTTTGTGATTATTTTTCTTGTCTTTGTCTGGCATGTCTATCGGCTGGTCAAAGGGCTAATTGCACTCAATGAAAATAATCCGATAGGCATTTAAGTTTCGATCAGAACTTTAAGCGATTTAAATATTTCGACCTTGTAGTCCACCAGTATGCAGGATCAGCAGTTTTGTTTCTGGTGGAAAGCAGCCTTTTTCAATCAGATTTGAAATTCCCAACAGCATTTTTCCAGTATAAATTTGCTCTAAGGGAATATCATATTCAGCTTCAAAGTGCTGTATAAACTGGATCAGTTCAGGAGTGGTTTTGGCATAACCACTGCAACAATAATCATCGAGAATGGACCAGTTTCTTTTCTTGGTCAGCTTAGCCACCTCCTCATTCAGGAAGTTGCCTTTTAAGGCAGAAAATCCTAATACCTGTTGATGAGGCTGGCTGGCTTCAATCAAACCTGTGATCGTGCCACCAGTGCCTACAGCACAGCAGATCACATCAAACTGTGCATCGCCGTCCTTTAGAATCTCCTGACATCCCCGAATCGCCAATGTATTAGTACCGCCTTCAGGAATAATGTAATGTGCAGGAAACTTTTGTGCTAATGCTGCCAGATAATCAGCGTCCTGTTTACGTCGATATTCTTCACGACTCACAAAATACAATTGCATGCCGTATTGTTGTGCCAACGCTAAAGTGGGGTTTAAGGGCCGATGGGCCAGTTCCTCACCCCGAATAATGCCGACACTCTCAAAGCCAAACTGCTGTGCTGCAAATGCCGTTGCGGCAATATGATTGGAATAAGCGCCCCCAAAAGTCAGCAGCTTTTTAAAGCCAAGTTGCTGTGCTTCCAGAAAATTGTATTTCAGTTTAAAAAACTTGTTGCCTGATATTTGTGGATGCACCAGATCCAGACGGCGTATGGTTACAAACCTGTTTTTCAGCCAGATGCGCTGGTCTGGAATATGCTGGGCGATTTTTTCAAACATGGTATTTTCATAAGCTAAGAATGAGCAAATTATAGCGAAATAGAATCAGCAGGATGGCAGAATCATGAGCTCCTTAAACTAAGAATAAAATTTCGTAGATTGTCACAATTCATATGCTGAAAATTTAAACAAATTTGCTAATCTGAATCTTATAGGGAACTTAGAGGAGGATAGAATAATGAAAATACTATCCTGTACGATTTTAAGTGTATTGTTCTTAGTAGGCTTATCTGGCTGTGATGATCCGCTGAATAAACCTAAAACTGATACACGAAGCATGATCATTGGCGGAGTGCCGGTGCATGACCATGATTATAAGATGCTTGATTCATCTCTCACCGCTCAAGACCAACTGAAGAAATAGCAGGATTTCGCACAAATATTGCATCATTGGTGTAGAAATATTAAAGCAAAATAAATTATTTTTACTTAAAATAAGCCATTCATTTTAAGTTTGGATGGTCACGTGGAATCATTTTGGATTTTAGGTTCAATTGCCTTTGCCCTCATGTTAGGTGCAATGAGCCCAGGACCAACTTCTATTTATGTAGCGAAAAATTCAATTGCGATCTCACGTAAACATGGCCTATTTACAGCTTTAGGTACTGGTACTGGGGCGGCTATTTTTGGTCTGCTGGCAGTTCTGGGTTTGCAGGCATTTTTGCTGGCTGTGCCATCTGCTTATCTGGCGCTTAAAATTTGTGGTGGTTTATATCTGCTCTGGTTGGCTTTTAAAATTATCAAACATGCCAAAGAACCGATCGATGCAGGCGATGACAGTCAAACTCAGATGTCCTTGCGTCGCGCCTATATGACAGGTTTGATTACCCAGCTCTCGAATCCTAAAATTGCCATTGTATTGGCCAGTATTTTTACTGCGCTTTTACCTAAAGAAATTCCAACTTACTTTTACTTTGTATTGCCGGTTTTATGTTTCTTTATTGATGCAGGCTGGTGCTCGCTGGTGGCCGTTGCACTTTCTGCCGAAAAACCACGTCGAGTATATTTGAAGTTTAAAGCCGGTTTTGACCGTGCAGCAGGGGCGGTCATGACCGTGCTGGGATTAAAGCTGATCTTTGGGATGAAGTAATTTTCCAATTATCGCAGACTATAAAAAGCCCCGATGATTCGGGGCTTTTTTAATTTGGTGCTTAAAAAATATTTTCTTCCGAATTAGCCGAGATCCGGTGAATAGATAAATCCGCACCGGTAAATTCTTCTTCCTGACTCAGACGAATACCGATCAACACTTTCAGCAGACCATAAACCAGGAATCCACCTGCCAGAGCCACTACAATCGCCAGTACGGTACCGAATAATTGTGAAATGATAGAAACACCGCCCATACCTCCTAGCCATTGCTGACCGAATATACCGACAGCAATTCCACCGAAAGCACCACATACGCCATGCAAAGGCCAGACCCCTAATACATCATCAACTTTGAGTTTATTTTGGGTATAGGTAAAGAGTTTCACAAAAATTACGCCTGCGCTGATTCCGATAAATAATGCACCCAGTGGATGTACCACATCAGAACCTGCACAGATGGCAACTAGTCCAGCTAATGGGCCATTGTGCAAGAAGCCCGGGTCATCTTTACCGGCTACTTTTGCCGCAATAGTTCCACCGACCATTGCCATTAAAGAGTTAATTGCAACCAGTCCGGAAATGGCATCCAGGCGCTGTGCACTCATCACATTAAAGCCAAACCAGCCGACAATCAGAATCCATGAGCCTAAAGCAAGGAAAGGGATAGATGAAGGGGGATGTGCAGTAATCCGGCCATCATTTTTATAGCGTCCATTACGTGCACCAAGTAAAACGACCGCAGCCAGAGCAATCCAGCCTCCCATGCCATGCACGACCACAGAGCCGGCGAAATCATGGAAGCTGGCACCAAAGGTATCTGCCAACCAGTCCTGAAAACCAAAGTTACCATTCCAGATCATCCCTTCAAAAAATGGATAAATCAGAGCCACCAGAAATAAAGTCGCTAAAGCCTGCGAACGCATTTTGGCCCGTTCCGCAATACCTCCAGAGATAATCGCAGGAATAGCTGCGGCAAAGGTCAGCAGGAAGAAACAACGCATCAGGTTATAACCATGATCGGCTGCTAAAGTAGAAGCATCGTGGAAAAAATGCTGACCATAGGCAATATAATAGCCTACTAAAAAGTAAGCGATGGCGGAGAGGGAAAAGTCAGTGAGAATTTTACTTAAGGCATTGACCTGATTCTTATGGCGAACTGTCCCTAGTTCTAAAAACGCAAATCCTGCATGCATGGCAAGCACTAGAACTGCACCGAGAAGGAGAAATAATAAGTCTATATTTTGCATTGTGCGTTCCAATTTAGTGCATAGAATCACAAAAGAAATCCAGTATATAGAGGCAAAATGATTCGAAAAGGTTACTAACAAGGGAAATTTTGATAAAGAATTTCTTGAAACTGACAAGACTCGATATAAAGCACAATAGAATTTTATGCACCAAACTAAGACATCATAAGAAAAGATAAAATTTAAATTTATACTTTGTTTTTTAGATATTTAGCTTTATCAGGGAAAGTGGCATGTTAAAAATGTGTGCTAAAGGTGCACATGAAAAGTGAAAGGATTTTTAAGAAAAAATTTAAAAAAATTAAATGAAAGATGATTTTGAATTGCAAAATTCCATCATATTTTAAAATTTGAGAAGTCATATAGACTATTGATTAGCTATATCTCCAATAAATAAAACCCTAATAAATTAGGGTTTCATCCGGAGCTAAAATCTCTGAAGTATTCATTTAATCTTTAAAATGCACAGGAATCCATTGATAGCTCTTTCCATCTTTTGAGTAAATATGACCGATTCCAGGGAAGGGTAAATGTGGTGCTGCAATGGTCTGACCTTGCTTGGCGTATTCAGCAAAATGCTTTAAACGGGTTTGCACCGCAGTTTTAGGATCGACATCGAATTCTATGGCTGTTTCAGGTTTGTCGAATTGCAAGGTATGTGAATGGACGATGTCACCCACAAAAACCACTTCTTGACCATCTGCTTTGAGTTTAAAGCTGTAATGCCCTGGGGTATGACCAAAGGATGGCTTAAACTCGACACCACCAAAGGCTAAAGATTTATCAGAAAAGACTTTTACTTTTTTAGCTTTTTCATAGGGTGCAAGGGCTGCTTTAATTTTCTCTACGGTGCCTAAGAAACTTTCCTGCTGGTCTTTCGGTAGTTTTTTGACGGTATTTGGACTCAGCCAGTAGTCATATTCGGTTTTAGAAATATGTAAGGTGGCATTTGGATAATTTGCTGCGCCGTTATTTGAAATGCCACAAACATGGTCAGGGTGGAGATGAGTCAGGAAAATGCCACTCACTTGTGCAGGCTGATAACCCGATGCTTTGAGATTGTTATAAATTGACCCTAAGTGTGTACCAAAGCAGCTTGCAGCTCCGCTATCCACCATAAGTAGTTGATTGCCTGTATTAATCAGGAAAGCATTGACTGAAGTCTGTATACCTTTGGCTTGATCGGCATGATATTTCTTCAAAATTTCTGTTTTTTCTGCATCAGTTAAGCCTTTAAACATTGATGGATTTAAGTAGTTTGTACCATCGAGAAGGGCAGTAATCTGAGTATTACCAATTTGGTGATGATAGTAGCCGGCGACTTGTTTTTGTAAAGCAATTGTTGCAGGTTCAGCAGCCTGACTCACACTTACACCCAAAACAGAAAATGAAAGTAGAGAGGTGAGGAGGGAGGTCTTTAAAATATTCATGGCAATTCTTATGGTTGTGAAGTTTATGCTATGTATTAGCATGTAAAGCATGAAAATAGAATATAAAAATATTTACCATTTTTTAAAGAGAGAAGAGGAATTGAATATCTGTACTAGGCATTCAGTTTGAATCTGTATATTGATTTTGTAAGGAAAGAGAAGATTTTTTATCTAAAAATATTTTTATAAATAAAATACTTAGATAAATTTCACTTTTATAAAAAAGCCCGTTAACATGGGGTATTGCAAACAGCCTTGGGTATCGCTATGAGTTTTTGGAAAAAGAAAAATAATGCAGCATTTGTATTTTTCATTATTACCTTATATTCATTGCTGGGCTTCGGCATTGGCTATGTCATCTGGGAATTTTTCCTTGATAAATAAGTGCTATTTGATTTATAGATCGACCTAAAAAAGCCTCTAAAGATAGAGGCTTTTTTAATAAGCAATTATTTACTGCATTCAGGCTGAGAACGGTCAATAATTTGAGTGCCTTCTACGCGATAGCCAATTTGGCCTACAAGAAATGCTTGATTTAGTTGAGTGATGACTACATCAGAAAGTGCTACTGCACAACGATCTTTTTCAATGGCACGATCTACTGCTGTTTTGAAATTTGGAATACCTAAAGGGAATAAAATTACTGGAACTTTATCTTCGCCTTTAACGCGTTCGCCTTTAACGAACTGAGTTGAGTTTAGGTTAAAGTTTTTAGTTGAAGCTACAGTCATATCAGCCATACGAACTGAACATCCTGTGAATACAATTGTTGATGCTGCTAAAGCTGAAACTAGTAATTTTTTCATGTTTACCCCGAATAATTCTAAAAATAAAAAAGCGTTTAGATTCTATGGATATATTTTTAAAAAACAAGAAAATAAATTGTATAAATGGTAAAAAAAACTAAAGATGAAGAACTTTTATTGGCTGAGTATTATTTTAGTAGACTAAGTAAAAAGCCCCTACATCAGTAGAGGCTTTTCTTCTATCTAAGACCTAAATCTTAAGACACTTTATCACCTGGTTTAGCACCAGATTCAGGTGAAATCACCCAAACACCTTCGCCATTACCAGCGGCAAGTACCATACCGTTCGAAATACCAAAACGCATCTTACGTGGAGCAAGGTTAGCGACCATCACCACCAGTTTGCCTTTCAGGTCTTCCGGTTTATAGAACTCACGGATACCACTGAACACATTACGTGGTTCAGCTTCTCCAACATTTAAAGTCAATTGCAGTAGTTTGTCAGAACCTTCAACCGTTGCAGCGTCCAGAACTTCAGCCACACGTAAATCAACTTTAATGAAGTCATCAATCGTGATGATCTCAGCTTCACCAACTTTAGGTTCAGCTTTCTTCTCTTTGGCTTTCTCTTTTTTCTTCTCAGCTTTTGCTGGTTCAGCAGCAGGTGCAGCTAAAGAATCTTTAGATGCATCGACCATCGCAGCCACAGCTTTCGGATCAACACGTTGCATCAGTGGCTGGAACAATGCAATTTCATGACCAGTCAAAATTTCAGTGCGAGAAGCAAAGTCGAAAGAAGCCAGTTTTAGGAAGTCCTGAACCTGAGCAGCCAAAGTTGGAAGTACTGGAGCTAAATACACAGCCAATTGACGGAACAGGTTGATACCTACAGAACACACACCGTGAACCTGTTGTTCTTCGCCTTCAATTTTCGCTAAAGCCCAAGGTTTTTTCTCATCGATGTACTGGTTGGCTTTATCTGCAAGTGCCATGATTTCACGGATCGCTGCCGAGAATTCACGGGTTTCATAAGCTTTGGCAATTGAATCGCCAGCATCAATAAAGCTTTGAACCAGTTCAGGCTCGGCACAAGTTGCACTTAGCTTGTTGTCAAACTTGGTATTGATGAATTTTGCACAACGGCTGGCGATATTCACTACTTTACCCACTAGGTCCGAATTCACTTTCTGAACGAAGTCATCCAGATTCAGGTCAGAATCTTCAACCTTGTCAGAAAGTTTAGAAGCAAAGTAATAACGCAGGTATTCAGGGTTCAAATGCTGTAAATAAGTTTCAGCTTTAATGAAGGTACCGCGAGATTTAGACATCTTTTGACCATTTACAGTCAGGAAGCCATTCACGAATAAACCGGTTGGTGTACGGTAGTCTGCACCTTCCAGCATTGCAGGCCAGAACAGGGCATGGAAGTAAACGATGTCTTTACCAATGAAGTGATAGACTTCATTTTTAGAATCTTTTTTCCAGAAATCATCGAAGCTTAAATCAGGACGTTTAGTTTTGATGTAATTCTCGAAGCTCGACATATAGCCGATTGGCGCATCCACCCACACATAGAAATATTTGTTTGGCGCATCAGGAATTTCAAAGCCGAAATACGGTGCATCACGTGAGATGTCCCAGTCGTTCAAGCCATTGTCAAACCATTCATCCAGTTTGTTGGCGATAGATACGGGTAGACGGCCTTCGTCACGGGTCCATTTTTGCAGGTATTCACCAAAATTTGGCAGTTTAAAGAAGTAATGATCCGAAGATTTCTCAACAGGAGTCGCGCCGCTTAAAGTCGATTTTGGATTTAATAATTCAGTCGCGTTGTAAGTTGTACCGCAAACTTCACATGAATCGCCGTATTGATCTTCCGCCTTACATTTTGGGCATGTACCCTTAATGAAACGGTCTGACAGGAACATGCCTTTTTCAGGGTCAAATAACTGGGTTACAGGGCGAACTGCAATATTACCGGCTTCACGGTTTTTGATATAGATTTCTGAAGCGCGGGCGCGGTTGGTATCACTGTGGGTAGAGTCATAATGATCGAAATGCACACCGAAACCGTCAAAGTCACGAATATGTTCTTTTTGCACATTGGCAATCTGTGCTTCAGGTGAAATGCCATTTGCCTCAGCACGCAGCATGATCGCTGTACCATGAGCATCATCCGCACAGACATACGTCACGTCATGACCCATCGCGCGCATCGCACGTACCCATATATCAGCCTGGATATAGCCGAGTAAGTGACCCATATGAATCGGGCCATTGGCGTAAGGAAGGGCATTGGTGACTAGGATTTTACGCACGGATTCACTCTCTCATTCGTATTCATTATGCAATGGGCCATAATTTTACATGATGCAGAAGGGATTACAAAGAAATGCTTTTACAGAAGCACAAGGAATAAATCAGGCCGAATATTCAGAATACAAAAACAGGCTATAGACAGGTAATTGACCCTTAAAAATTCGATTGAGATAAGTTGATGCTACTTCCTGCAATCAATAGCAACAACATGTACAGGCTTTGTTGCAGTTTGCTTAATTCACCCACGTCATTGCATGCTTTGTGCTAAAAATTTGGCTGATCATTTTTATTATGACGCCTTAGGAGGGTACTCATGACTCAGAATAACCAGACAAGTACTTCAAAACAGAATCAAGATAAAGAACAACATGCACGAGAACTGCATGACAAGATTGAAAAAGAGCAAAAGCAGAACGAGATTGATAAACAGCATAAGCAGAAGCATGAAGAAGTCCTAGAAGCCCAAAAAAATGGTGCTGATGAAAATTCTGATCATCAGCAATCAGAGCAAAAAGATGCGTCTAAAAATGACCAATCTAATCATGGTGATCAATCCGATAAAAAAGCTGAAAGTACCAAAATGGATGACTTAAAAGCGAAAGCCATCGCGATCGGTGAAGAGCTATTGCAAAAAGGCGAAAAGATTCTGAATGAGCTAAAAAATGGCAAATCAGACAGCCAGAAAAATGGCGAGCAAGGTTCAGATGATTCGAAAAAGGCACAGGATCAAAGTTCTGGAGATAAATCGGCAAATCAGGCTGACCAGGATCGTATGGCAAATTTAAAAGATGAAGCGCTACACAAGTTTGAAGATACTAAGGTCAAAATTAGTGATTTGGTAAATGAAGCTGCTACGAAACTAAATGAGTTGAAACAGATGGCGGCTGAAACCATGACTAAAATGAAAGGCGATGATCAATCTCAGTCAAGTGATTCAAAAAAGCAGGATCAGGATTCTTCATCTAAAGAGGCTAAGGATAAGGACCAAAATTCAGATCAGACCAATAACAAAAATGATGCTAAAAAGGATCAGGATAAGGCTGATCAATCTGGGCAAAACAAGACCGACCAAGATAAAAATCATAAATAATCATTTCATGTTGAAAGCCACTTCATTCAGTTTTTGAATGAAGTGGCTTTTTAATGTATACTATCTAATTAATTTTATTTAAAATTTTAAAATATCAATAATATAAAACAATAAATAAGATGTGATGCTGACTTTATAAATTTTCTTCCCTGTAATCATTTAAAACCCAGTAAAATAGTTGGAAATCATATTTGTCTTTCAGGCTTCTGAATACAGATCGCTTAACCTGAGCCTAAAACCTCGTTAAACTAAGCTATTCAGATGTCTATCTATATTTTTTGGAGTAACCTATGTCCTGGCTTTCTTCGCTTAAATCGGTTTTTTCGCCTTCCAAGGAGGTGAACGAAGAAGCTGTGCAGAACGTACTGCAAAACTATATCTTGCCAAATTCTAGTAATGCACTGAAAGACCGGATTACTCAGGTCAATGTGCAAGGTGAGATACTACAGATCACCATTAATACCTATCCGGAAGAAAAAGAGCAGTTACAGCAGATTCATGATGAACTGGCGGATGCGCTAGAGAAATGCGGTATTAAAGAACTAAACCTGCATGTGATTCAGCAAAAGACGGGTCATAAAAAAGAAGGCGGTTGTGGACATCATCATGCAGAAGGCGAGAGCTGTTCCAGCCAGCCGCAAACTGCTGCTTCAAAATCGAATCTGCCACCTGTCGTTGATGCTTCAGGTCATGCAGCTCAAGCAGAAGCTGACCCAAATAATCCGCCGATCCAGAAAGCTGCTCCACAGCAACGTGATGTGCCGAAGCATCCACGCATTCAGAATGTCATTCTGGTCTCTTCAGGTAAGGGCGGTGTAGGTAAATCAACCACAACTGTGAATCTGGCTTTGGCTTTGCAAAAATTAGGTTTGAAAGTCGGTGTACTGGATGCGGATATTTATGGTCCAAGTATTCCGACGATGCTCGGCAATGCCGGCAAAACCCCGATGATCGAAGCCGAGCAGTTTGTCCCACTTGATGCCTATGGTATGGCAGTGCTGTCGATTGGCCACCTAACGGGTGATAATAATACGCCAGTTGCTTGGCGCGGTCCGAAAGCAACAGGTGCCTTGATGCAGCTATTCAATCAAACTTTATGGCCAGATCTGGATGTATTGATGATTGATATGCCACCAGGTACAGGTGATATCCAGTTAACGCTCGCTCAGCGTATTCCAGTCACAGGTGCTGTGATCGTCACCACACCACAAAACGTGGCATTGCTGGATGCGACCAAAGGCATTGAACTGTTCAATCGTGTGCAGATTCCAGTGATGGGTGTAGTCGAAAATATGTCGACCCATATCTGTTCAAACTGCGGTCACGAAGAACAGATCTTTGGTACAGGCGGCGGTGATAAACTGTCAGAGCAATACAATATTCCATTGCTCGGCCGCTTGCCTTTGAATGCAGTGATTCGTGAAAATGCCGATGCCGGTAAGCCTTCAGTGATTGCTGGAGATGATGCTGCTGAAAGTTATATGGCCATTGCTCAGAAAATTGCAGCAAAATTGCCAAAAGCAGAAAAAGATAAAACTCGTATTTTCTAAGATTCTATAATAAAAAAAGAGAGCTTAAGCTCCACTGCTGTCCCATAGTTTGCTTTAAATAAAAAAACCTGAGTCCTAACAGTTAAAATATGAGTGCAAACAAACACTTTAACGACCAGGATTCAGGTTTTGTCACATCAGAATACCGTATTTCATGA
>NZ_VPDX01000041.1:0-18352 GCF_013417475.1 Acinetobacter sp. YH12249
AGCGTTCAATCTGAGCCATGATCAAACTCTTCAGTTAAAATCATTTCGAACTTTATAAGTAAAGTTCTTAAACTTGGCTCATCAATTTTCTGACTTAAATTTCGCTCAAATAAACTTCGAGTAATTTCTACCATTCAATCAATGAAAATAATTTCGATTAATCAACCAGTAAAAATCCACACAAGTTGTTCTTCATAATCTCTTAATGATCTTTCTAACATCTCGTCAATGCCAGAAGCTGGACTTCGATAAACTCAACAACTCAACGCTTCGCGTTTCGTTTGTTTCCGTCTATCTCGTCGGTATGGGTGCATTCTAGAGGATTTCAGAATCATTGCAACCCCCAATTCACTATATTTTTCACGTATGTATCTTTTTTCTACGAATTTCGTTAAAAAATCGCTTTTTTATCTAAATTTTGAGCATTTTTCTTCAATAAAAGCCGTATTCATTGCAATTCAATTTAAAACAGTAAAATTTATTAAGACCTGATAACTATCAAAAAACTGTGATTTTTAAATAAGACCATACAATTTAAGGGCTGTATCCAGAATTTTCCGAAACTTTCTTATATCAGCTTACATATTTTGCTGTTTTCTATCCGACTTATAGATATGGAGCTTTTTGTAAGATCAAAATCCCTGCTGAATACAGATTTTTTCTTAACACCCGCTTTTAAGAAGTAAAAATGAGGATATGATCTTTACTAGGTCTCACATCATCCAGAAAGCTTACTTAAGTGCAGAAGAATAAGCAGAAGATTAAAATCGATTAAGCTACATCTGAGTATTTATCTTTTACCCAATGTTGTATCACTTCCTCAATCACTTCTTTCTTGCCATTGTAGTCTTCAGCAGCAAACAATAATTTGGCCCGACGTGGCAGACGTTCTTTGACTAATGAAAAGAGTAAATAGCGGGAGGCAAGGTCTAATTGCTGAAATAAGGCCTGTACCTGATCAAAAGATTTTTGTTTTTGCTCAGCAGATTCATATTCGAAGAGAAAACGCAAAATGAAATCGATGTCTTCATCAAACATCTGTTCAGTCTGGTATTGATACACCTTATTTACCTTTCTTTTTATAGATGGATTGAGATTCAAAGATGATTCATTCATCTCACCATGGATTTAACCTTAATCCAAGCTGATTCATCCATCTTTGTTTTGAATTTATTGAAGATTGAACATATAGCCAGACAACACCAATAAAAAAGGAAGAGATCTCTCCCAAAATCTCTTCCTTAGAATTGAATCTTTACCCGATCCATTATGTCATTATTATAGTTATTCACATTATATTAACTTGTCTCTTTATTTAGAGACCTGATCAATTATGGAGTTGTCTGTTATTGATCATTACCCTCTAGATATGCTTTTCACGGAATCTCTAGACGAATAAATCTTATACACAAAAAACCAGAAATGCAAGCCAAATGGCAAAATTTAAATGTTGTTTTTATAAGGTTTTTTTTGAATTTCTATATTTATATAATTCATATACAACTTAAAAAATAAAAGCAGGCCGAAGCCTGCTTTTATTTCAATAACTTAGAACCAGCCTTAGTCAACAAAGGTCACTTTTGCAATTGCTTTTTTGCTGGCCTGAATAATTAAAGTTACGTTCTCTTTCACAGAAAAAGACGCATCAACCGGTTTCCAGTCCACTTTTACAGTGCCACGGCCTAAGGCATCTTTAGCTTGAGCAGCATTTTTGGTTAAGCCAGCTTCACGTAAAATTGAAGTAATGAAGATCTCACCACCAAATTCACCACGTGAAATGGTCACTTCAGGCGTACCTTCAGGAAGTTCACCTTCAGTAATGATATTACCTGCACCTTTATGGGCATGAGCGGCAGCTTCAGCACCGTGGAAACGCTCTACCAGTTCCAGCGCAAGGATACGTTTCACTTCCTGCGGGTTACGGCCTTCTTCGATTTCTTTCAGCAAGCCTTGAATTTCTTCTATTGACTTGAAGCTAAGCAGATCGAAATAACGCTCAATCAGTGAATCCGGCATAGATAATACTTTCTGGTACATCGCGCCAGGTGCATCAAATACACCAATATAGTTGCCTAAAGATTTAGACATCTTGTTCACGCCATCCAGACCTTCAAGAATTGGCACAGTAATGCACACCTGCGCTTCCTGGTTATAACGGCCTTGTAGAGTACGACCCATCAACAGGTTAAAGGTCTGGTCTGTACCCCCTAACTCCACGTCAGCTTCTAAGGCGATTGAGTCATAACCTTGAACTAGCGGATATAAGAATTCATGAATCGCAATCGGTTGCTGGTTGTTATAACGTTTGGTGAAGTCATCACGCTCTAACATACGTGCAACTGTTTGTTGTGATGCCAATTGAATCAGGTCAGCTGCAGTTTTTTGTGCAAACCACTCCGAGTTAAACACGACTTTGGTTTTGTTTGGATCAAGAATTTTAAATACTTGTTCCTGATAGGTTTTTGCATTTTCCAGCACCTGCTCACGTGACAATGGCGGGCGGGTTGCGCTCTTACCAGTCGGGTCACCGATCATCGCAGTATAATCCCCGATCAGGAAGTACACTTCATGACCCAAGTCTTGGAATACTTTTAATTTATTGATTAAAACTGTATGACCTAAGTGCAGGTCCGGTGCAGTTGGGTCAAAACCCGCTTTAATTTTTAAAGGACGATTCTGCTTTAATTTCTTCAGAAGGTCTTCTTCGGAAATAATTTCGTGGGTGCCTCGTTGGATGAGGGCAAGTTGTTCTTCAGCCGGCAGGAAATTTGACATCACAAAATCCAAATACATCAGTTATTCAATTTGTGCGATATACTAACACTTTTTCAGCACATTGCAGGCTTAAGAATAATCATGACAGCGATCTATATTGGGGTAATGACCGGCACAAGTATGGATGGTGTCGATATTGTTGCTGCTTCTTTTGATCCACTTCAGCTTCATGCCACCCTCACCTTGCCTTTTGATCCCGATCTTCGTGATGAACTGATGGCGTTAACTTTGCCAGATGACAATGAAATCGACCGCATGGGCAAAGCTGATGTCGCACTAGCACAGATGATTGGTCATGGCATCAATACGCTGATTAAAGAAAATAATTTAGATCGATCTCAAATCAAGGCGATTGGCTCACATGGTCAGACCATCCGCCATCGTCCTGAACATGGCTTTACCCTGCAAATTGGTGATCCAAATATTATTACGGAAATTACCCAGATTCCGGTCATTTCTGATTTCCGTCGTCGCGATCTGGCTGCTGGCGGCCAAGGCGCACCTTTGGTTCCCGCTTTCCATCAGGATATTTTCCAGCATGACAATATTCACCGCGTGATTCTGAATTTAGGCGGCATTGCCAATGTGAGTATTCTGCCAGCAGGTCAACCAGATCAAGTTTATGGCTTCGATACCGGCCCTGCCAATATTCTGATGGATGCCTGGTGTCAGCGTTATACCGGCCAGCCTTTTGATGAAAATGGTAACTGGGCAGCTTATGGCACGCCAATCCGTAGCCTATTGGACCGTTTACAGGAACATGAGTTCTTCTCAAAAGAGCCACCGAAAAGTACCGGCCGCGAAGACTTTAATCTAGAATGGCTGGATGAACAGATTGCTGACTGGCGCAATGATCTTCAATATGATGAACTTGAAGATACACCAGAGAATGTGCAAGCTACTTTAATGAAGCTCACGACCCGTGCGATTAAAAAAGCCATTTACCGTTCTGGTCTGGATACCGGTGAAGTCTATGTCTGTGGTGGTGGTGCTTATAATTCACATTTATTGGAACAGTTACGCTGGCGTTTGCGTAAACATCACTGGAGCGTACAAACCACAGCCGACCTTGGCTTAAATCCGACTTGGGTGGAAGGCACAGCTTTTGCCTGGCTGGCGATGCGTTTTATGAATCAACTCAGCGGCAATCTGCCGGCTGTGACAGGTGCATCAGGTTATCGCGTTCTGGGCACGATTACCTCTGTATAAGAGCAGCTTTAAGCTCACTATATATAGTTATAAAAAAGGTCTGCATATTTGCAGACCTTTTTTATGATGAAGATCTATATTTAGATCATGTCTAAATTCTTCCTAACGCATCATTAGTTTGGCATTTTCATTTCTAAATGCACGCAGGATTTGCTGGCCCGCACGACCGGTCGGGCTTAAACCTAGACGGTTCTGTTCCTGACGAATCGCTTGGCGGGTTTTATCCCCAATTAGACCATCCACCTCACCAATATCATAGCCACGGTTTAACAGGAATTGCTGGATCTCGCGACGTTCCGCACGTGACGTACCCGGATCATCGGTTGGCCAAGCTGCCTGGATGCTTCCTTTACCTTGTAAGCGGTCAGATAAATGTGCAATCGCTAAAGCATAACTTTCTGCTGCATTATAGCTGTAAATAGCATCAAAATTCTTAAAGACTAAAAATACCGGGCCATTTTCACCTGCAGGTGCCAATAAGCCAGCCTGAGAAGATTCTGATAAATTGCCCTGCAATAGCGAAGTACCGTCAGCGCGCACCACACCACGGTTCATCCAGCTACTCAGTGATTTTTTATTGCGTCGGCCTTCGCCTGAAACAGACATGCCTTGTGGAATTTTTACTTCAAAGCCCCAAGGTTGGCCAGTCTGCCAGCCACGTTTTTTCAGGAAATTGGCTGTAGAAGCCAGTGCATCAGGAATACTGCCGACTAAATCACGACGACCATCCCCATCAAAATCTACCGCTAGTTCATCATAGGTTGATGGCATAAACTGGGTGTGACCAAATGCGCCTGCCCATGAACCTTTGAGCTGGCTTTCATAGACATCACCACGCTGTAACAGTTTCATAGTGGTGAAGAACTCACCACGGAAATAACTTTGACGACGACCTTCACAACTCAAAGTACCCAAAGACTGTAATAAAGGATATTTCCCGGAAATGTCTCCAAAATTACTTTCTACGCCCCATACGGCTACGATGGTTTCTGCCGGCACTCCATAGGCTGCGCTAATCCGGTTTAATACCTCACGATGTTGCTGCAGTTTTTGTCGACCCAGCTGTACACGTTCTTCATCCACTAGTCCGGACAGATAATCCCAGATCGGAGTCGAAAACTCAGGCTGATAATTCAGCTTTTCAATCACAGAATAATCGGGTGTTAAATTTTGCGTATAACGATCGTAGGTTGAACCACTTACGCCTTGTGCAATCGCCTGACTGCGCAAATTGGCAAGACAATTCTGAAAATTATTTTGGGACGCATAATTGACGGGGCTGCTCGGAACAGAGGATATATCCGTTGATGTCACACGCTGACCATTAATAATCAGTTCTGCCTGTGCCTGTGTAGCAGCTAAAACCAAAGAACCAACAAAAAGTGCAAGCCGTTGCATAAGACCCTTAAATATTTAGATTTTGAATTATGTTTCTACCTTAGCAGCTCATGACGAAAATTAAAGCGCCAATGCGTAAATTTAAATTCATAATTCCTACACTTTTGAATTCATTTTGTAGCTTTTAAATTTAAAAACTTATCCACAAGTCCATTTTAAATTCAAATCAGGCTCATTTTTTTAAATTTAAATTCAAAACTCAGGAAATTACTTTTGAATTTAAAAATTTATTGTGGATAACTTGTCTTTAGATTAGGACTGCTCAATCAGCCAAAGGCTTCTGGTATATAGCATCTCTATTTTAAATTCATTTTTATTAGAAGTAACTATATTTAAATTCAGAACTTTGAATTCATTGATCAGCTTTTAAATTTGAATTCATATTTTTGAATTTAAATTTAAACAGCAAAGTTTAAATTCAAAGTCATTTTTAAATTTGAATTTATTTTTATGAATTTAAATTTAAAATCTATTTCCAGTTTTAAATTCAAATTCAATATTCAGTATATCCACAAGTGAATAACCTAGAATTCAGCTCAAAATAGCAGCAAATTAAATTATTATATTTATACTCAATTGATCAGTTTATAAGCAATTGATTTTAAAAATGATCCGACCAATGGCAGGGGATTTTTAAAGAGGCGCAATCATGCCTGAATCTGGACAAATAAAAAAGCGATCACCGAAGTGATCGCTTTTTTTATCAGCAGCTTAAAGCTTAGATGGTCATATCTTCGCTCAATGCCAATGGATTCGGTAAAATCTTCGCCAGTTGACGGCATAAAGTGGTCAGCTGAGCGCTGTCTGTGGGCATCAAAGTGATGTGACCAATCTTGCGACCTTCACGTTCTGTTTTATTGTACAGATGCAGGTGTGCGCCTTCTAAAGTCAGGACATCTTCAGATTTGGGATGCTGACCGATAATGTTCACCATCACGGTTGGACGCACCACTTCAGTTGAACCCAGTGGCAGACCTGCGACCGCACGAATATGGTTTTCAAACTGCGAGCAGACAGCGCCTTCAATCGACCAGTGACCTGAGTTATGCACACGTGGTGCCATTTCATTTGCATACAGGCCTTTGTCTGTCACAAACAGCTCAAGGGTCAAGACACCCACATAATTCAAGTGATTGAGCAGGCGAGTGATGTAATCCTGCGCGACTGGCTGCAGATCCGCACTATTGGGTGCCGGAACGATGGAATGCGACAGGATGCCGTTATGGTGATGATTTTCAGCCAATGGCCAGGTTTTGACATCACCATTTTGACCACGTACCGCAATGATGGATACTTCACGCGAGAAAGTCACAAAACTTTCGGCAATCAATTCACCAGCAGGGCCGAGTTCCGCCCAGGCCTGATCAATCTGATCTGCTGAACGTAGAACGAACTGGCCTTTGCCGTCATAACCACCACGAGAGGTTTTTAGCACGATCGGTAAGCCAAGCTCAGCAACAGCCGCCTGCAAGCTTTCCAGTGAAGTCACCGCTTTATATGGTGCAACCGGAATTTCCAGTTCATCAAATAGGGCTTTTTCAGACAGACGATGTTGTGCAATGGCTAAAGCCTGACGAGGCGGATGCAGATCTTTGTTTTGCGTTAAAACGTCGACATCAGCTAGGGGTGTATTTTCAAACTCCAGGCTGAAGACATCTGCGCTATTGATGAAATCCTGCAAGCCATTTACAGCTTTTGTTGAGAAAACCGGACCCAAAGCCGCAGAAGGGCAGTCCGTATTGGCTTCAAAGAACGTACATTGAATATTTAGAGGTAGTGCGGCTTGTGCCATCATCCGGCCTAGCTGGCCGCCACCAAAAATACCGATGGTTTTATCCATTGTGTTTGATCCCGTATTAAGCTTGGACTTACATTTGACCTGGAATATTATTACTTGCGACTTTCTCGGTTTGTGCCGCGCGGAAATCTGCGACATTTTTTGCGATCTCTGGACGGGTTAAACCTAAAATCTGTGCTGCCATAATGGCTGCATTGGTTGCACCGGCAGGACCGATCGCCAATGTTCCTACGGCGATACCCGCTGGCATTTGCACGATAGAAAGCAATGAATCGACACCATTTAAGATCGAAGATTTGACGGGTACACCCAGTACTGGCAGATCAGTTTTGGCTGCACACATACCTGGTAAATGCGCTGCACCACCTGCACCGGCAATAATCACCTGAATACCACGATCACGCGCTTGTTCAGCATATTCAAACAGACGGTCCGGGGTACGGTGTGCGGAAACGACTTCGGCTTCAAATGGGACACCAAGCTGCTTGAGCATATTGGCAGTGTGTTCGAGAGTTGCCCAATCTGATTGAGAACCCATGATAATACCTACGAGAGGAGTATCTTGTGCAGCAGCCGCATTCATTGCAAATTTTCCAGAGATTAAAGTAAGAAAGATAAATCTCGACGAGAGAGCCAAGCTTGAATAGGAATGCATATTATAGACTGATTTTTCAGCTTCATAAAATTTAACGGTCAAAGCAAGGCTCGATTTTTCTTATTTTTTTATTGGATTCTTAAAAACTGGAATAAAAATAGGGAAGTAGTGGATAGTAGATGATTTCAGGAACTGCGGAATACAAAATAGACACAGCCACACAGACACAGTGCTGCCCATAAATAATCCAGTTTAAACGGCTGTTTGAACAGGAAAATCATAAAGGGAACAAAGACCAGTAGAGTGACGACTTCTTGGGTAATTTTCATTTGACCCACCGCCAGTCCCTGTTGGGCTAATAATTTGGTTGCTGGAATCATCAGGCTATATTCAAACAGGGCAATGGCCCAGCTAAATAAAATCGCCTGCCACAGCGGTGCATCATGCGGCAGGAATTTGAGATGTCCATACCAGGCCAGGGTCATAAAACAGTTGGCAATCACCAGAAGAAATAGAGCCGGTAGCATCTGCATGCACTCTGCAAAAAGTTCGGGCTTATTTTACGATTTATTTTGCCAAAAGATATTCCGGAAGCTTGAAAATTTCCCTGAATTTGTCTGTGAAACAGGATTTAAAAAATCCCGCAGGAATGCTTGAACTTTGACTATCTTTTCGGTCAAAGCCTTGCTATCGTTGCTTGCAAATCGAATAAATCATGGCAACAGCACCAGTACAAAGTGATGTGTCAGGCAAAATGGAGTGAAGTAGATGCATCTGCATATTTTGGGTATTTGTGGCACCTTTATGGGTTCACTGGCATTACTGGCACGTGATCTGGGCCATAAGGTGACAGGATCGGATCAAAACGTTTATCCACCGATGTCGACCCAGTTGGAAAATGCAGGCATTACTTTAATGCAGGGCTATGACCATAGCCATTTACAGCCGCATCCAGATCTGGTGATTGTCGGCAATGCCATGAAACGTGGTATTGATGCCGTGGAATATATGCTGAATGAAGGTCTGCCTTATATTTCAGGCCCGCAGTTCCTGGCAGATCATGTGCTACAAGGTAAACATGTTTTAGGTGTAGCCGGTACGCATGGTAAAACCACCACCACCACCATGCTGGCATGGGTACTGGATCAGGCCGGTTTAGAGCCGGGCTTCCTGATTGGCGGTGTACCGCTTGGCTTTTCTGAAAGTGCGCGCTTAGGTGGCGGTAAATACTTCTGTGTTGAAGCCGATGAATACGATTCTGCTTTCTTCGACAAACGTTCCAAGTTCGTGCATTACCATCCTAAAACGGCGATTCTGAACAATCTGGAATTTGACCATGCCGATATCTTTGATGATCTGGCAGCAATCCAGAAACAGTTCCACCATTTAGTGCGTACCATTCCAAGTGAAGGCCGTATTATTGCGCCAATTACTGAAACGAATATTGATGAAGTGCTAGAGCAGGGCTGCTGGACACCTGTGGTTCGTACTTCATTAGATGCCAATGAAAAATCTGAGCTTTATGCTGAACAGCTTTCAGAAGATGGTTCTCACTTCAAGGTGCTGCAACACGGTATCGTGAAAGGCGAAGTGAAATGGAATATGACGGGTCAGCATAGTGTAGCCAATGCACTGGCAACGATTGCTGCTGCTGAACATGTCGGTGTCTCTATTGAAACGGCTTGTGAAGCACTCTCCAACTTTGGCGGTGTTAAGCGCCGTATGGAACTGCTGGACACTGTACGCGGCATTGAAGTCTATGATGACTTTGCCCATCACCCAACCGCGATTGATACCACCCTTGATGGCGCACGCAAGCGTCTCGGTGAACGTAAGCTGTGGGCGATTATTGAACCACGTTCCAATACCATGCGTATGGGCAGCCATAAAGATGGCTTGGCATATTCCGCGCGTCTGGCCAATGAAGTGATCTGGTATCAACCGGAAGGCCTGGATTGGGATCTGCAACCGGTAATTGACGCTGCACCAAATAAAGCTGTAGTCGCACGTACTCTAGATGAGATTATCCAGACCGTAGTGGCTGAAGCAGGTGAGGGCGATGCCGTGGTGATCATGTCCAATGGCGGTTTTGGCGGGCTACATCAGAAACTGATTAGCGCTTTAAAAGCTTAAAAATTTATATGAAAAAGCCCGTAATTGCGGGCTTTTTTATTTTAAAAATTAAATTCGCTTTCTATCTTTTCTTAAGAAAATTGAACCTCATTCAAGTTCAAATCAACTTTCTTATTTTACTATTAAAACAGCTAAAATTTATCTTTTTTCTTTTCATTATCTTTTGTTGCAATCTGGACATAAGACTCATTGCAGTCTTTGAGTGCCCTAGGCACAATCAATAAGAACAACAGTATTTCGATCCTCTTTTATCCTTCACCCTCCTGATGATTTTCCAGGCTGTAAAGGCAGCAAAAAAATAGCTTTATCTCTCTTGTTCAGACCCTCATTTCCTTAGGAGATCTGTCATGACAACAATGAAAGCCATGGTGTATTACGGCGCCAATGATATTCGTTTTGAAGAACGTCCTATTCCCCAAATTCTGCAACCTACTGATGCCATTATCAAACTTAGCAAAGTCACCATTTGTGGTACCGACCTCGGGATCTGGAAAGGTAAAAACCCCGAAATTGAAGAGGTCGCAAAAGAAAAAACCGGCAGCTTTAATGGCCGGATTCTCGGTCATGAAGGTATTGGTATTGTGGAAGAAGTTGGTTCTGCAGTTCAAAACTTTAAAAAAGGTGATCGGGTGATTATTTCCTGTGTCAGCCGCTGCGGCACCTGCGAAAACTGTCAGAAACAGCTATATGCCCATTGTAGAAACGAGGGTGGCTGGATCATGGGCTATATGATTGACGGCACTCATGCCGAATATGTCCGAACCCCATTTGCCGATACTTCTCTCTATCACCTACCAGAAGGTCTGAATGAAGATGTTGCGGTCTTTCTTTCAGATATTTTACCGACCTCACATGAAATTGGTGTGCAATATGGTCAGGTCAAACCGGGAGACAATGTGGCGATTGTCGGTGCCGGCCCAATCGGCATGAGTGCCTTGCTCACTGCTCAGTTTTATTCTCCAGCCAATATCATCATGGTCGATGTCGATGATAACCGGCTGGAATTTGCCAAAACTGTCGGTGCCACCCATACCGTGAATTCAGCCAATGAGGATGCTATTCAACGTGTACTGGACCTCACTGATGGAAGAGGAGTGGACTGTGCCATTGAAGCGGTGGGCCTGGAAGCCACCTGGAATATTTGCCAGCATATTGTGAAAGAAGGCGGTCATCTGGCCAATGTCGGTGTACATGGTAAATCCGTCAATTTTGAACTGAATAAACTCTGGATTAAAAACCTGACCATCACCACTGGCCTGGTCAATACCAATACCACCGGGATGCTGCTCAAAACCTGCTGCTCCGGCAAACTGCCACTGGAAAAACTGGCCACCCATCACTTCAAGTTTGCTGAATTTGAAAAGGCCTATGATGTGTTTAAACATGCTTCTGACGAAAAGGCTTTAAAGGTCATGATTGAAATGACTTAAATCATTATCGACAACAAAAAAAAGTCCGCATAGCGGACTTTTTTATTTTTTAGCGTCAATTAAAAATAGGGAATATAACCACGCTGTTTATAACCTTGAGGAGAAGCAAGATTGGCCTGATTTTCATCCAGACGATAGAGCAGTTCCAGGAATCCACCCAGTTGTTCCTGTTGCAATGCATGAGGTTCAAACTGACCTAAACCTAAACGTGAAAATAAAGAAGAAATTTCACTATGTTTATGCACATATTTCATCGACCACTCCGAGAAATGTGGACGTTCTACCGTTGCATCCTGAAAGCGAAGCACCTGATGATGGCGTGGATCACGGCAAATACTCTGAAACAGATTTTCTACCGCCTCTGCTTCACCTTCCAGACATTGAAAAAACTTGCCGTGGGAATAATATAAAACCCCGTTAATTTGGTGAGCTTTATTAAATTTTCTCGCTACAGATAATATATCGCTAAGATCCTGTAATAACTCTTGTTCAGATTCTATCCGCTCACTGGCGTAGCAAAGCTGTAGCATAAGGTCATCTCACTGAAGAAAGAATTAAAAGCATAATTTAATCAATTATTTTAATTTAAGTCGATCATTTTTTAAGCAAATATCCGTTTTTGCTTACATTGTTTTAGGTTTGCTTTTCCAAAGAAAACTTCTAACAATTACCTCCTGAGAGGAAATCAATGATTTCAGATATATAGCGATAATGATGAAGGAGTGAAACCTGATGTTAAAAGATCTGATTTTCACTGTAGCGTTGTTGTGTATATGTTTTATGCTTTTGATTATGCTGAATGAGATGGCCTTGACGACCGAGACCAACATTTTGCTCAGTTCAGTTTTTGTAGGCTGGACGCTTTTACAGTTTGTTCGCCGTCGTATGTTTTTTTATATCAGTGTAAGCCTGATGATAGGAATACTTACGCTGTTAGGCAAATATGAAGAAGTGTTATGGAACAGCATAGGCCTGATGGCAGGTTATGGCGTATATAACCTGCTGCAGCGTATTTCTGTACCTGCACTTAAGGGCAAATTACAACATATCTCTATCTTGGATAAGTTTAATTCAATTGCTAAATAGCAGCTGCCACATCCTGTAGGCTGCGATCACGTTTAAACATGACATCTACATAGGAACATTGGGGAATAATTTTTAAGCTATTCTTGCGGGCAAAGTCGACCAGCACATCCAGCATTTTGCGTGCTACGCCTTGACCGCGTAAGGAATTATCTACCCAGGTATGATCAGCCACGATGGTCGATGCTTCTTGCCACTGATATGTAATTTCAGCAAGACGTCGACCATCTTCCTCCATAAAAAATACACCGCCGCGTTTTGAATCTTGATGTTGAATGTCCATACTGAAGGCTGATCCCTTAATAAAATTATTGGTTTATTTAATTTAAAACATCTTCTTAAAGAAATAATATGAATTATTGTTAAGTTTTTAATATTGGATGAAATTTTTTATTTTCTTTCATCATTTCCTGTGAATTTTTTCAAATATTGATAATTTTTTATTTCTCTATTTTGCCTGATTGAGGGTGATGCAGTTTTAGTCATCGCATGTCACCCCAAAAATTTAATTTTAACTACTCCCTAATTGAGAAAGACAGGATTAGAATGCAGCATCTTTTTGCATGCAACTTCGTATGTCTGACTCATCTTCCGCTTCTTCCGTCACCAAGCAATGGATTGGTGTCATCGCTTTAGCCTGCGCGGCTTTTATTTTTAACACTACTGAATTTATTCCTGTGGCCTTACTGAGTGGAATCGGGCAAAGCTTTGCCATGTCCGCCACTCAAGCAGGCATCATGCTGACCATTTATGCCTGGATCGTGGCCCTACTATCTCTTCCGATCATGCTGCTCACTAAAGCCATAGAACGGCGTTTTCTACTGATGCTGGTCTTTGCGGTCTTTATTTTAAGTCATGTGCTGTCCTATTTTGCCTGGAGTTTTAGCACGCTGGTGATCAGCCGGATAGGGATTGCCATCGCACATGCCTTGTTCTGGTCGATTACCGCTTCACTCGCGGTTCGGGTCGCACCGAAAGGTAAAGAGTTTCAGGCACTTGGTTTATTAGCCACAGGAACGGCGATGGCGATGGTGCTCGGTATTCCATTTGGCCGGATGATTGGTGAGGCGTATGGCTGGCGTAATAGTTTTGCCCTGATTGCGTGTCTCGCATTGATCATTTGCCTGATTCTGGCCAAAACCTTGCCATTGCTTCCAAGTGTCAATTCAGGCTCCCTCAGCAGCTTAAAAAGCCTGATCAAACGTCCAAGCCTGATGCTAGTCTTTACCCTCACCATTCTGGTGATTACGGCGCAGTTTACCGCTTATAGCTATATTGAACCATTCTCCCTGAATATCGCCCGCTTTGATTCAGCCCAGACCACAACTTTACTTCTGGTTTATGGCGGAGCAGGATTCCTGGGTTCTTATCTGTTTGGCCGCTTTGCCGCACAGTTTCCGAAAATGACTATTCCTGCTTTTACTTTTGGACTGGTTATTTCCATGCTGCTGTTATTGCCCTTGTCGAGCACAGTCACAGGCCTCTCTGGCTTATCTCTGCTGTGGGGTTTGAGCATCATTGGTTTCAGCTTGGCTCTACAATCCAAAACCCTGAACCTAGCTGCAGATGCCACAGATGTTGCCATGGCCATTTATTCAGGCCTGTATAACGTCGGGATTGGCGGAGGAGCTTTGCTTGGCAGTATAGTCACACTTCAGATTGGGCTATCGAGCATTGGCTGGGCCGGAGCAGGGCTGGCGATTCTTGGATTTCTGCTTAGTCTTTATTTGGTTCAGCGTTTGGACTTCCTGCCCAAAGCTGCTGATTAAACGCTGCTTTTTGTAAAATAATTTGTGATTATGCATAAAATCTGTCATGCTCATTTGATATTGAGCAATTGCTCAAACAGAATTGAGTTTGAACAAGGGGAGTAGCCTCCTCCAAACGTTTAAGAATGAAGTTTCAGTTTTTGAACGTGTCAGAATATCGTCATTACACTTTGCAAAAAGTCGGTATCTGAGCATCTTTAGGTCACACTTGATATAAAAAAGTGAAACACTAAGATGTAGGCAAGACCTTGATCATGTTGTTATAGATGTTTTTCATCTGGCAGCTGGTCAAGGTTTTTTTATGGCCAGTCGTCCGATGTGGAGAATTCACATGGAAACAATTGGTACGCTCTGGCTGTATCTTGTCTTTTTCGCAATTGTCGCCGTCATGCTGGTGATCGATTTTGTCGGCTTTAAACATCAGCATGGTCAGGAAGTAAAAGTCCGTACCGCTGCCTACTGGAGTATCGCCTGGGTCAGTGTCGCGACTTTATTTGGTGGTGGATTATGGCTGTATCTGGAGCAGACTGCAGGTGCGGCAATTGCCAATACCAAGGTCATGGAATACTTTGCCGGTTATCTGCTGGAAAAATCCTTGGCAATTGATAATGTCTTTGTCTGGCTGATGATCTTTGCCGCCTTTGCCATTCCACCAGCGCTACAACGTAAATTGCTGTTATATGGTGTACTGGGTGCCATTATTCTGCGGACCATCTTTATTTTTATTGGCGCATGGTTCGTACAGGAGTTCTCGTGGATTCTGTATATCTTCGGTGCTTTTCTGGTTTATACCGGTTTTAAATTCCTGCGCGGCCAAGGAGAAGAGCATACCGATATTGAAGATATGGCAGTTCTGAAATGGCTACGCAAACATATCCGGATTACGCCGCAAATGCGTGGCAATAAATTTTTTGTGCATCAGAACGGTGTCCTGTGGGCAACGCCATTATTTCTGGTGCTGATTCTGGTCGAAGCCTCTGATGTGATCTTCGCAGTCGATTCTATTCCTGCTATTTTTGCTGTCACCACCGACCCTTTCATTGTGCTTACTGCGAACCTGATGGCAATTTTAGGCCTGCGTGCCATGTTCTTCCTGCTCTCAGGTGCAGCCTCAAAAATGCATTATCTGCCTTATGGCCTAGGTTTGATTCTGGTCTTTATCGGCTTTAAGATGCTGATGCTGGATGTATTCCATATGCCGATCTGGATTTCACTGAGCTTTATTGTGATTGTCTTGACGGTGACTGCGATTTTGTCGATTCGTCATAGCAAGAAACATAACGAAACTACGCTGTAAAGCTAATCATAAAAAAAGCCTGCTGATGCAGGCTTTTTTATTTGTCTATAAGCTCAGCTGCATACGCACGCTCTGTTGAAATTATTCGTGATTGTCTGATCTCATAAAAAATACGCATGGTTAAATATGAATGTTCATATAAACATGCTAATTTTTTCAGCTACAATCAATCGAAAAAATCAAAAAGCGCAGGTTTTAAATGTCTTCTATCATTGCAACGACGGCAATACGCGGTCGCTTCCTGGATATCAAGAATACGGTTGCCCAAGCGCGTGAAATTCACGACCAAGTGCGATATGTAGAAGATGGCTTGCTCATCAGCCAGAATGGTGAGATTCAATGGTTTGGCAGCTGGGAAGAGGGGCAGCAGCATCTGCCTGAAGGAGTGCAGGTAGCTCATTATCCTGAGCAGCTGATCGTGCCAGGTTTTATTGATACCCATATCCATTTCCCGCAAACTGAAATGGTCGGTGCTTATGGGGAACAGCTACTAGAATGGTTAAATACTTATACCTTCCCGACTGAGATCCAGTTTCAGGATCCGGCGTATAGCCAGAAAATTGCACAGTTCTTTATTCAGGAATTGCTGAAAAATGGTACAACCACAGCTTTGGTGTTCTGTACCGTTCATCCAGCCTCGGTAGAAGCACTGTTCGAAGCGGCTACAGCACAGAATATGCGTCTGATTGCCGGTAAAGTGCTAATGGACCGCCATGCACCTGAAGCCCTGACGGATACTGCAGAATCTGCCTATAGCGACTCTAAAGCCCTGATTGAGAAATGGCATGGTAAAGGACGTAATCTTTATGCGATTACGCCACGTTTTGCTCCGACCTCAACGCCTGAACAGCTGGAAAAAGTAGGGCAGTTAAAAGTCGAATATCCAGATGTTTATATCCATACTCATCTCAGTGAAAACAAAAATGAGATTGCCTGGGTAAAAGAACTCTTTCCGGAACGTGAAGGCTATCTGGATGTCTATCATCATTATGGGCTGACCGGCGCTAAATCCGTATTTGCGCATTGTGTGCATCTGGAAGAAGGGGAGTGGGATTGTATGCATCAAACCGACTCTGCGATTGCCTTCTGCCCAACCTCAAACCTGTTCCTGGGTAGTGGTTTGTTTCCGCTAAAGAAAGCCTGGGATAAAGGCGTGAAAGTCGGCTTAGGTACCGATATCGGGGCAGGAACCTCCTTTAACCAGCTACAAACCCTGAATGAGGCTTATAAAGTGCAACAGCTGCAAGGAGAAAAACTTTCGGCTTTTGAGTCGCTATATCATGCGACCTTGGGTGGTGCGAAAGCCTTAAGTCTGGATGACCGCTTGGGGAATTTCAATGTGGGCAAAGAAGCAGACTTTGTGGTGCTGGATCTTAATGCCACCGCTTTACAACAACTACGCCAGAGCAGGGCCAAAAATATTGAAGATACCTTTTTTGCACTGACCATGCTGGGGGATGACCGTAATATTGCAGCAACCTATGTCTATGGACAGGCTGTCTATGTCAAAGCCCAATAAATCGCGTCAGCGCAGGATCATTTTGGCTGCAATCGTCGCTGTCTGTGCCTTTGCGCTGAAGAGAGATTCACAGCAGCCCAAAAATTGATTACATTTACAGCAAGTAAAACAGGTGCATCTCAAGCAAGGATGTATTAAAATTGCTGCAATTCAGGTGTTGCAGGTCAACACCTTTTTTATTTTGCTATTTTTATTTTTTAGGTATCTACCCATGACCGTTCAAATGAGCGTAATGATTTCCGCTGAAGAAATTCAAGCTAAAGTCAAAGAGCTTGGTGCTAAAATCGATGCACACTATGCCAATAGTGACAAAGAGCTTGTACTTATCGGTTTGTTACGCGGTTCAGTGATTTTCATGGCAGACTTATGTCGTGCCATTACCAAGCCACATGAACTCGACTTCATGACTGTATCCAGCTACGGCGGCGGTACGATTTCGAGCCGTGATGTCAAAATCCTGAAAGATCTGGACGGTGAAATCCGTGGTAAAGATGTGCTGGTGGTTGAGGACATTATCGACTCAGGTAATACCTTAAGCAAAGTCCTGGAAATCCTGCAAACCCGTCAGCCAAACTCAATTGAACTGTGCACTTTGGTGAGTAAACCTTCACGTCGTGAAATCGAACTGGAAGTAAAATTCCTTGGCTTTGAAGTCGAAGACAAGTTCATTGTCGGTTATGGTCTGGACTATGATCAAAAATACCGTCATATTCCATTTATTGGTGAAATCGGTCTTTAAGAACCGGTTTAAAAGAAGTGGCTTCGTGCCACTTTTTTTATTTCTTGAATCATTTCAGTAACACAGCAAACAAAAACGCAACAGCCCGTTGCAGGACATGACTTTTTTCAGAGCTTTTCTTGTCGCAAGATAAACCTGATGTAAAAACAAAGACATGATAACAAGGAGTATGCTGATGTGGTCAATTATCGTTGCGATTGTGGTGGGTTTTATTGCGGGTCTGGTTGCACGCGCGATTCATCCTGGTGATGACAAAGCTGGATTCATTGTTACGACCCTGCTGGGGATTGCCGGTTCGCTGGTTGCGACCTTTGCCGGACGTATGCTGGGCTTGTACTCCCAAGATTCTGCCGCAGGCTTTATTGCCTCAGTGATCGGTGCCGTAGTCATCCTGTTTATCTACAATATGGTGACTAAACGTAAACGGATCTAAGCCCTGCTTGGAATAAGTTTCTTTCATAAAAAGAGCACCTAGATAGGCATTGCTGTCCCACAATTTTTCACAAGAGGAAGCTCAAATGAGCTTCCTCTTGTTTTATGGGTATTTTATCGGGTGAAAATAAAGCTTTTAAAGTTCTTCTTTCAAACAAATTCACTTGAATTATTC